>NZ_JAFZKX010000042.1 GCF_017551775.1 Fibrobacter sp.
AAATATATTGAATACTACAACAATGACCGGATAAAACTGCGCCTAAACGGAATGAGTCCTGTACAATACCGGACTCATAACGCTGTTTTATCCTAACTTTAAACTGTCCAACTTTTTGGGGTCAGTTCAGGCGAGGGGGTGGAGAGCAACGGAGTGCGAACCAGGGGGAGGCCTCCCCCACTTTAATTTATTTTTACAGAACGTGGAACATTCCACTTGGGAGTAAACAAAACGGGGTTTCGGCAATTCGTTTTTGTATCTTTGTCTCCATGAAGAATTTCGTCTCAAAATATTTCAGCAATGTTCCCGCTCTGTGCGCTCCGATGTTCGCGCTGTTCTTTGTCGTGTCTTGTGCCGGCAACGGTGACCCGCTTGTCGATCCCTCGACCAAAGACGCCCCATCCGACGGATCGGCAGCTCAGAACTACTACGACTACAACGATTACGACAGCCCTTCCGCGACGGCCCCGGCAAGCAAGGCCGAACGCAGGCCCGACGGCACCATCGGAAACGACGGCTTCAGCTTCCAGTTCCCGGGCGGCGACTGGACCATGATCGGCGGCGAGGACGGCGCCCCCTACGAGTTCTACAACGCGAATACGGGCCGCAGGGCGGTGCTCCGCGAAGTGGCTCTCGACGACGGCGAACCGATGAACCTGATGGACCGCGCCCAGATGGAAATGCAGAGTCTGGAAGCGAGCGGCAAGAAGGCTAGCCTTAGCGAGCTCAATCCCGAAGAGGCGTTCGGCACCACCGGCGCATTCTTCGACATCGCGGGCAAGCGCTACGACACTCCCTATGAGGCGTGTGGCATCGTCACCGGCAACGGCAGAAGCGTCTACACGCTCACGCTCGCAGCGACCGACAACGTTCCCCAAAAGGGACAGCTCAAGGAAGAGTGGAAGGAATTCTTCAAGGGATTCTCCCTGAACGAAATCGCCGTGGAGCAGGGCCCGGAACTTTCGCCGGAACGCATCCAGAACCACGCCTCCGCAGCCCTCGGCTACACCTGGAGCACGAAGGACACCCTGTGGCACTTCTGGAACGGCATCGCTAAACAGAACAACGATCCGGACCTGGTGCTCACCAACAAGGACGAAGACGTCTCGCTCTTCGTGTACGGTGCGATCCTCCCGGCCGACGTGATCAGCCGCGACGACATGTTCAAGGTGCTCCTCACCCGCCTCGGGGTCGACCCGAACAACAAAACCATCGACGCAAGGCGCGTGAAGGCCGGCAACACCTACGCCCAGGAATTCACGCTCACGCACATGGTGGGCAACTTCGACTTCGCCTACAAGGGACGCTTCTTCTACGAGAACGGCCGCGGCATCCTCATCGCCGCCTGGACGCAGGGCGCGACCCAGAAGAAATACGCGAAGGTCATCGACAACGCGGTCGAAGGTCTCAAGACCGGAGCCGTTCCCGAAATCAAAAACGACAAGAAGCAGAACAAGTTCAACGCCGCCGTGATGAGCCAGGTGGGTATCCTGCGCCTGCTCGAAGACCAGCCGCTCGTGGCCCTCAGCTACTTCGAACGCGCGAACAAGATGGACCCGGACGAGCCGCTTTACCTCATCAACTGCGGGTTCGTGTACCAGATGAAGGAACTCTACGGCCCGGGCATCGCCTACTTCACGAGCCAGATGCCGCTCGTGCGCAAGAACGGGAAACTCCTCTCGATTCTCGGCGAAATGTACGAGGTGCTCTTTGACTACAGCCACGCCCGCGAATGCGCGGAAGCGGCTCTCCAGTTCACGCCGAACAACCCCGAATACGTCATCAACCTGAGCGACGCGCTCTGGGGACTCGGACAGCGCCACCAGTCGCTCGTCGTGGTGCAGCGACTCTTCGACACGCAGCCGAGCAGCCGCCTGGGCGTGTACCTCGCCAAGACCTACATGGGCCTCGACCAGTACGCCGAAGCCGTCGAAATCCTCTACGGCATCCGCGGAAGGTTCGGCATGAGCAAGGACCTGGGCGAAACCCTCATGGACGCGCTCGTGTTCCTGGGCCGCTACGAAGAAGCCCGCGCCATCAGCGAAGAGACGCTCCTGAAAGACAAGAACGATTACAAGCTGTGGACCATGCACGGCAAGATCCTCTTCTATTCGCACAACTACCGCGAGGCGGAAAAGGCCCTCACCAAGGCGCTCTCGCTCAAGCCCGACAACGAAGACGCGAAGAGCTACCTGAGCGCCACCAAGGCATTCCTCGGCAAAGCTGACAACCGCACTCTGCAGAAGCCCATCACGCCGGTAGAGGAACGCACGGCGAACCTCAAGAGCCTATTGCGCCCGAAGGCCAAGCAGGAGGCCGTCGACGGCGACTTCCCCGCCGTGATGCATTACAGGAAGGAAGCCCTCAAGGCCGAGAAGAACCAGCCCTGGATCAAGAGCGAAGAAATGCTTTTGGAAATCCTCGATACCCGAGGAGCGGCCATCTACCGCGAATTCACCTTCGACTTTTTGCCCGGCTACGACAGGATTTACCTGAACGCGCTCGAGGTCTACGACAGCAACTGGAACCTGAAGCAGAAGGCTAGCCTCAACGGAGCCTACATCACCTACGCGACCGAAATCGGCGGCAAGAACGAAAGCCAGATGGCGCACTTCCCGCTCTCGGAACTCGCGCCGGGCGACTTCGTTTACCTGCAGTTCAGCCGCACCAACCTCGAAGCGAAGGGCATGATCCCCTACACCGACTTCATGACCGGCAAGGACATCCCCGTCGGCGAGACCTCGTTCCGCGTATACGCCGACACGAACGCCTACACCACCGAGGAATACGGACCGCTGGAGCGCGAGAACATCAAGGGCGGCCGTGAATGGAAGATGGAATCGCCCGTCGTCATCCGCAAGGAGCTCTACATGCCCGTCTACCGCGACTTCGGCGCGGGCCTGATGCTCACCGGCAAACAGCAGTGGAAGGAAGTGGGCGAAGACTACGAGAACCTCATCAAGCACCAGTTCAAGCAGGCGGTAAGCGTGCGCGAGAAGGCGTTCGAGGTGAAGGGCAACAAGATTGGTAACGAAGCGGTGAAGGCAATCGTGAACTTCGTGCGTCACGACATCCGCTACCGCGACATACGCTTCGGCGGGCACAGCCTCATCCCGCAGACGGCGGAAGTGACCCTCAAGGAACGCCGCGGCGACTGCAAGGACATGGCGCTCCTCCTCAAGGAAATGCTCGCGACCATCGGCATCAAGAGCTACCTCACGGCCATCCACCTGACCGAAGAGGGTTTCTCGGGCCTCCCCACCATCCAGCAGTTCAACCACATGATCCTCTTTATCCCGAAGCAGGGCAAGGTGGACGAGATGTGGGTCGACGCAACCGACAAGACGGGCAACGACCGCCCCGTGCCGCTTGACATGGAAGGCAAGGTCGCCCTCATCATCGACGGCGAAAACAGCCGCGTGACCCAGACCCCCATCCTCGAAGACGACCAGGAACACAAGATCGCAGTTGACCACAAGCTGTTCATCGGAAACGACGGCACCTGCGAGTTCCGCGATTCCGTGGCACTTTCGGGCAAGTTCGCGAGCGCCATCCGCAACAAGTTCTACGGCCGTGAAGTCAAGGAACAGGAAAAGCTGATGGAAGACTTCATGGCGCAGGGCGTGCCCGACGTGAACATTTCGAAGGTCGAAATCAAGAACCTCGCCGATTTCAACAAGCCGCTCGTGCTCATCACCACATACGGTTCCAAGGGCTACTTCGGCAAGGGCGACGAGATGAAGGGACGTTTCCCGAACGTGTGGGAAAGGAGCCTGTTCAAGCTCCCGAAGGTGAACAAGCGCCACCACCCCATCCGCATGCCGCACGAAACGCAGTTCACCTTCAGCCTTACGGTGAAAGCCGCCGACGGGCGTGAAGTGGACGTTTCGGGCGCAAAGCCGCTCCCGCGCGATCCCGACTACGTGAGCTTCGAGAAGAACGTGAACGCGAATGCGCAGTCCTCCATCAAGTGGACGACATTCGCGCTGTACGCCGACGCGAGCGAATACGAGAAGATTCGCGAGGAATGGAACTACCTCCTGAGCGAAACGAGCCCGATGATTGTCGTGAAGTAAAGCTCCGGCAAGGCACTGTGATCCCCCCGTCCCCGTTCCGAGGATTATATCCACTAAGCAGCAAAGCTACAAGTGGCTATTAAGAACAAGCCCGGGGCAGGCTCTACAGGTCCGGGATGACAAAGCGGGTCGCGCGATGTTTATTGCGGGTAAAAAACAGTAAGTACGTCGGGGCCGAGCATCGCAGACTCGGCAGCGACAACATTCTGCGGGAGTTCCGGACACGGGATTCCCGATTTTTCTGTATCGCCGTCCAGGAAGGCTTCCGCATGCGCATCCGTAGAACGCCACAAGTCGAGGCGGTTCCAGAGGGGCCTGCCTTCGGGAGCGTCTTTGCCTTCAAAAAGAAGACGCGCGAGGGTCGCGCCCGGTTCCACCATCAGGCGGTGCATTCCCCGGCGGGAGAGTTCCGCAAGCATTTCGTCCCAGCAGTCGGAGAACGTTCCGGCAGAAAGCCGGATGGTTTCGACATGCGGGAGCGATGCGACGGCGGGCTGGTCCACAAGGGAAAACACGATGGCGTTCCGCGCCTCGCGACATGCGCCATCAGCAAGATTCGAAACAGCACTTTCCGCGCAGTTCGAGCCGGCGCCGTCCGCCAGATTGGCGCCCGCCTTAAAGAATTTCAGGCCGCGCACGTCCTTCTCTGAAAACACGCGGTGCCCCGCCCAGACGATTTTCACGGGGTTGTTCCCGCGGGCAAACCGCACATCGAGCGACGGATTATCGGCAAGGAGCGTTCCCGCCCCCACGAGCACGGCGTCGCTCATCGCGCGCAGTTCATGGTTCCAGCAGTTCGCGCCCTGTCCGGTAATGCGGAGCGGGGCGTGCGCGCCGTCCGGCAAGGCCACCCCCATGTATCCCGATTCCGTCACGGCGGACTTTATTTCAACGAAGGTGCGCTTGTTTCGCACAAAATAATCGTAGGCCTCGAAGTAGCGCTCCACTTCGGCAAAGACGCTCCGGCCCTCGATTTCGAATTCGGACCGCGGGCGCAAAATCCCGGCACCCGAACCGGGCGCGGCATTGCCGGCCGTTCGCCCCGAGGCATCGTAACCGAACACGCTGCAGCCGCTGCCGCAACCACCGTCTTCCGCATCTACGAAAGACGCCGCGATACAGGCCTCGACACCCTCGAAAACGCGGATACCCGCCTCCTCGAGAATCTTGCGGCTGTTGCCGCGCACCACGGGGTTCGGGTCCGCGTGCGCGAAATAAACTTCCTTGATGCCGGCATCGATGATGGCCTTGGTGCAGGGGGGCGTGCGGCCATAATGGCAGCAGGGTTCCAGAGTCACGTAGATGGCCGCGCCGCGGGCAAGCTCGCCCGCGTCACGCAGCGCCATGACTTCGGCATGGGCGCTCCCGGGGCGCTGCGTACGCCCCTTCCCCACCACGATTCCGTCTTTTACGACAACGGCACCGACCGCAGGATTCGGCCGGCTCGTCCCAATGGAGAAAAACGCCTGCTCTAGCGCAAGCCGCATGTAGTTCGTGATTTCTTCAACCGGCATAAAATATCGCACGCCTCATACGCGCAAAAACGGTATATTCCGCACGCAATAAGCGATTAGTTCTTCGGGAAGGCCATGAAGCCGCCGACCACGTTGAACACGCGCTCGTAGCCGTTCTGGACAAGGATGTTCGAAACAGCCATGCTGCGCTTTCCGCTACGGCAGAAGATAAGCAGGTCCTTGTCCTTCGGGAATTCGGCGAGGCGCTGTTCGGCTTCCTGGAGCGGGATATTGATGGATCCCGGGGCGGTGCCTTCGGCAACTTCGCCCGGAGTGCGCACGTCAATCAGAACGGCACCGGCCTTCTGCATCTCGAGAGCCTTCGCCCAGTCGACATTGGTAATCTGCGCCTTCGGGGCTTCCGGAGCCGGAACTGCCTGCTGTGCGGCGGGCTGTGCTGCGGCGGGCTTCGCGCTCTCCACGGGAGCGGCCTTCTTTTCGGCATTCGCTTCGTTGCAAGCAGCAAACAGGAATGCGGCGCAAATCATCATACCAATAGTCTTCTTCATATCTTTTCCTTTTTTTATTTTATGAAAGTTTTGTTAATTCTCGGAATCCGCGTTCGGGAAGTCGTCCTTGTCCAGGAGCATGTACACGCCGAGCGCAGTATGGGTAATATTGTCCTTCGAGCGGATAGGAACCGCGTTGAGCATCAGGAGGCGCTCCGCCTTGATAAAGTTGCCCTTCCAGGCGGCGCTCCTGCCGGTATCGAACACTTCCGAAAGTATCTTGGACATATAGGGCAAGATCTTGCTGCTCACGACGGAATCGAGGCTCTTGCCGTAAATTTCCTTCGGGTTCAAAATCTGGAAATCCGCGGCGAAGGACTGGTTGCATCCCTGGATATTGAAATCCCTGTCCACCCAGAAGATGCGCACGTCCGGGAACGAGAGCGCAGCCGAAAGGATGGCGTCCTTGTCGTCGCCGAACACGAGATTGTCGAGCACCATGTCCATGCGGCGGGCGGACCCCTGCAGCACGAGGCGGTTGTCCTCGTCGGTCACCAGACGCCCGCGGAAGCAGTACCACACGAGCGTCTTGTCCGTACCGTAAAGGCGGACCTTGATGGTCTCGAACGGATCGCCCCTGGACCCGAAGGTGTGGTAATCCTTCACTCGCGCATTCAAGATGGTATTCAGGAGTTCGAGATCGGATTCCGGCATCATCTTGCGGATTTCCACATAGCCCGTCGACTGCGGGACCACCCTGTGTTCCTCGTCCATGAGCGGCGTGAGCAACTTGAACCTGCGGTCCTCGACCTCGAAGTTCCACAAGAAATCGCCCGTGTTCTGCAACAGGTTGTCCAGGCGCGTCTGGATCCTTTCGCGTTCCTTGCGGTTCTCGTTTTCCTTTGAAATATTCTTGATGAAGCAGACGTAACGGAATTCCTGCACCGAGACATATTCGAGCACGGTCTTCATCTCGTACCACTGCGTGCGGCCCTTGTCCCCGTTCGCGGAAGCGTCTTCCAGGTCGTGCGAAAACACGAAGGACATGTTCTGGTGCTTCTCGACCTCGTCGAAATAGAGCTTCATCCTGGCCCAGTCCTTCGAACTCAGCAGGTCCTGGAACGTGCTTCCCGAACTCAGCCAGCGGAACAAGGGGTCGGACATGTACATCGGGAGCCCGTAAAGGAACTCGAGCTTCCTCGAGAAGACGATGATGAATTCGTTCACGCTCCCGCTGAAATTTTCGTAAAGTTGCTGCTTCTTGATTCCCTCGCGCAGGAGGAATATCAGGATAAAGAACGCCACTAGCAAAATGACGCACAGGAATGCAAGTACGATGACCCAGTCAATTCCCAAGTCTGCAACAGGAAGCGATTTGTCCATACCCCCAAAATAAACAAAAAAAAGCGAAAGAGACAGCGGGAAAAGCGCATGCGGGTCACTTTTTCAGCATTTTCGAAACCCAGACCCCGTTCCAGTCCGGCATCAGGCCCGAAGACCCGTGTTTCACGCCTATCCCGAAGCCGGCAAATTCCACGGACACCCCCAGCGAAAACCCGAATCCGGGAAACGCGTACGAAGTGGAGATACTCCCCCATGCAAAGCGGAGAAGCGTACCGACGGTCACGGTCTCCCAGTCCGTCTGCGCGAAGGCGGAAAAAATCGCGGAAGGTTTCCAGTGGACGGCCGCCCGGGGAAGTTCCGGCGCCTCGTCCGCAAACCCGAGCCAAATAGCAGACAAAGTAAATTCCGAGACCAGGGCGGAGACCCCCGCCTTGAACCGGTAGCGAACCCAGGCGGCATCGCCCGGCAGCCAACCGGCATAGCCACCCGCGCCGAGGCCCGCAACAAGGTACCTGAAGGAGGCGGAAAGTTCCAGCATGGCGCCGGACTCGCGGTACAGGGAGTCGAGCGAATAGTAGCCGTAGAGGAACGCGCCCCTGAAGCGACGCATTTTCCATTCCCCCGCCGCGGAGAGCGCCCTTTCCCCCATGTCGCCCGAACGCATATAGCCGGAGACGCCCACCGAGGTGGCGGGAAGCCTCGCCGGAGTGGAATTCCAGCCGGGAAGCCCTTCCGGAGCCCCCCAGACTCCCGACCCGAACGGGACGGGCGAATCGTAACAGGCGCCCTGCGACCAGAGCGCGACGACCAGGAACAGGCCGAGCGAAAAATTACGGACGCAGAACAATTCCCACCACCTTTTCGAAATCGCCGAGCCTCGCCGCGACGTAGTTCACCCCCCTGCTCCCGCGATCTTTCACGGGAACGTCGTGCCATGCGGAGGAATTCGCCGGCGCCACGGTCTTCCACACGTCCCGGCCGGCGGAATCGAGCAGGCGCAGCACCACATCGTCGCTCGCATCCACGCGGACCCGCAGGGGCGGCCCCTTCGCCCGGACCACGCGCGAAGAAAACACCAGCGTGAAGGGATCCTCGGCCTTCGCGCCTGACTTCGGGACGAAGCCCGGGGTATTTTCCGGCGCCCCCGAAAGCGGACTGAACCCCTCGGGGCACGTCGCGCTCGACTTGTCCCAAGAGACGCTGTCAACAACCTGCATGTCGAAGCAGAGGGAAAGCGAACCGCCCGAATTGTTGAGGTAGCCCATCGCGACCTGCACGATGCGCACGTCGCCGAACCCGAGATGCGCGCGCAATTCCGCGGAATCCTTCGTCACGAGGACCGCCTGCAGGGGCGACAGGGAATCCATCGTCTGGCCCCAGACGCCTCCCCTGCCGCAAAAACGCAGGCGCGAAAGCGGGAGCACCGAGCGCGAGGCGTTGTAGACCTCCACCCACTCGGGCACGGGCTCCTGCGGGCAGTGGTGCACCTCCGATATCACGAGGGGCGAACGCCCTTCCGCGAGCAGGAGCGTGTCCACGACATTGTTCAACGGGAAATCGTCTTCGGGCAGGCCGAGGTATAGCCGGAGGCTCCCGCGGGCCGGGAACTCCAGGCGGAAGTTTCCCGCGACCTCACGCGATTCCTCGCGCCACACGCCGGTCGACATGTCCTGCGACCTCACCCGCAGGTCGGCGCGCTTGCAGCCCGCGAGCCACCCCTCCACATGGAATACGCGCCCGACCGCCGTATCCGCCCCCTCCAGGCGCGCGCTCACCGAAACAAGCCCGCAATCCCGTATGCCGCTCTCGTAATCCGCATTCGCATATCCCGGAGTCGCGGTCGCAAGCACCCAGTCGTCAGTCTCCCCGCGCCTCTGGAAGGCCTTCCCCGCCTTCGGGGCCGGCAGCAGCGCCGAATCCGCGCAGGTCCCCGCCCGCAATTTCCAGGCGCATTCACGAGAATTCGGGAGCGAAACCGCGGTCACCGCGCAGGCCACACCGCCCCCCGAGGGGCAGTACGCGCTGTCGTGGACCAGGACCAAGCGTTCCCCCTCCGGGTACGGAACGGCAAACGCCGCCTTCCCGTCCACAAAGAACTCAAGCGAATCCGCGGCAAAAGCCGAATCCAGCCGGATTTCGACGAACTCCCCCTCCTTGTCGGGCACGTCCACCGGGTCCGGAAAGAACTCGACAAAATAAGGGCACGCGGAAACGGAGACCGCAAGCCAAGGCAATAATTTCATGAAATCCCCCGAAGGGGCTTATCCCGCACGCCGTCCCGGAGGAACGCCGCCTAACTGGAGCGTAGCGGAATATCAGTCGACCGAGTAGTCGCCCGGAAGTATATAGGCAACGGGATTCACGGGACGGTCGCCGACCCAGACCTCGTAGTGGAGGTGCGTTCCGGTAGACATACCAGTGGAACCCATGTAACCGATTATCTGGTAACGGCGGACCAACTGGCCCTGCTTTACAAGAAGCATCTGCATGTGCCCGTAACGGGTCTTCAGGTTGTTGCCGTGGTTGATGGCCACGTAATTACCGAAGGAGGGGCTGAACTTCGCCTGTTCGATGACGCCGTCAGCGGAGGCGAAAATCGGGGTCCAGCGCTCGTTGGAAATATCGATACCCTGGTGCATGCGGGCAACGCCGGTCACGGGGTGGATACGCAGGCCAAACGGAGAACCGAAGCGGCCGCTGGTCGGAGCGATGGAAGGAATGTAGCGCCAGCGGGACTGCTGCTGCCCGACGTATTCGGAAAGCGAAGCAAACGAAGCGCTGTTCATTTCAAGTTTGTTCTGGATGCGACCCGCATTTTCGCGCAGAAGCGTCATGCGCTCATAAACCGGGGACGTTCCGCGCATCAGCAGGGAATCCGGGCCAATCGGACCACCGGTACCCAGTTCGCGCGCCTCCTCGTCGGGAAGGGTCAGGGCGAACTTCGAGTGCACGCGCTGTTCATCCTTGAAGAAAACCGTCGAAGTTCCGTCCAGGTAATCAAGCGTTCCCTCGATCTGGGCCATCTGCTTGTCGAGATCCACTCGGGCCTTGAGAACATGACCGAGCACGCCGTCGTACACGAAGGTAGCCGCGAACTGCACCACCAGGAGCAGGAGCCCCACGATCACGAAAGCACGAATCACCTTGTGGCCGCGGAACAGGAATTCCGGCAGACTGAGGGTCACCGACTTAGAGGAGTTCTGGTAGTGTATGTTTGCCTTAATGAACTTCACGGGGGTGAAAATAGTAAAACCTTTCCGAAACAAACAACCCCGAAAAAGGTAAAACCTTGTTTTCAAGGGGAAAAAGCCACTTTTTTACAAAATGTAAGAAATTTATAAGAAACAAACACGATTCCCATATCAAACGGGGTTGTCGATATCCACAAAAGACGCGGGAATGCCGAGCTCGGCCTCGATTTTACGGGCCAGGGCCCTCACGCCGAAAATCTCGGTACGGTGGTGCCCGCAGGCGAGAAGGTTGAACCCGAGCTCCTCCACGGCGATGGGGACGTTCTCCTTGATTTCGCCGGTCACGAAGGTATCGCACCCGAGGGACTTGGCCTCCCCGACCGCGCTCGCGGCCGAACCGCTGCAGATGGCAACCTTGCGCACGGTCTCGCTGCCGTACATGAGCGCATGCTGCACCCCATGCTCGAACACGCCGCAGGCAAGTTCCACGAAACCTTCCCGAGAAACGGGCTCTTCGAATTCACCGACATAGCCCACGGTACGCTCGCCCTCGCGTATGAACCCCTCGAGGTTCTTGAGCCCGAAAGCCTTCGCGATAAGCACGTTGT
Source organism: Fibrobacter sp. (assembly GCF_017551775.1). Classification (NCBI taxonomy): domain Bacteria; kingdom Pseudomonadati; phylum Fibrobacterota; class Fibrobacteria; order Fibrobacterales; family Fibrobacteraceae; genus Fibrobacter; species Fibrobacter sp. Next base: position 11,183 of record NZ_JAFZKX010000042.1, read on the forward strand.
TCCCGACTTCGGGGTGCCCGTCCAGAGGCAGGTGGTACCCGTAGAGCGAAATCCCGTTCTGCATCAGGCGGCGCATGCGTTCGCCGAATTTTCCGACAAGCACGCGGTTCTCGCCCTGCCAGAACCCGTTCGGGTGGTGCACGATGATGCAGTCGGCCTTGTTTTCGATGGCGGCATCGATCAGGCGGTCACGGAAGGACACTCCCGTCACAACGCGGGTCACCTTGTCGGAGGCCTCGACGCAAAGTCCATCCACGCAGTAATCCTTGAAGGCGTGCGGTTCGAGCAGGCCATCCAACCAGGCAGAAAAATCGCTAATATTCATGAAAAATCCCTTTGCAATTCAATATAACAAAAAGCGCGACATAAGGCCCCATCCAAAGTAAAATTCAACTTTACATTGCCGTAACAAAAGGGCCGGATTGATTGTATTTATAATATTACGTGTTTTTTTAGCGGAGGAATCTATTTTTAAGGCGGGATGGTGTAAACCATAAAAGAGGATGTAAAATGAAAAAGGTATTAGCAATTTTGGGCTTGGCCGCAGTATCGGCCATGGCCATTAGCGCAAACCGTATCGGCCCCGTGAGCACGTACGGTGAACTCAAGGCAAACGGCGGAAAACTTTCCGGAACTTGCCCCCAATACGCAAATTCTGCGGTCCAGGTCAAGGGCATGAGCCTTTTCTGGAGTTCCGCAGCGGATAGCGCTACGGCTTTCTATACGGAAAAAGCCGTGAACCTCATGGTCAAGGACATGAAAATCGAAGTCATCCGCTTCGCCATGGGCGTCAAGAATGAAAATTTCGACAAGGGCCGCGGCTACCTTACCGGTGGTGAAGACCTCCAGAAGGCATACCTCAAGAACGTCGTTAACGCAGCCATTGAAAACGACATCTACGTGATTATCGACTGGCATATCGAAAGCGGCGACGGCTACACGAGCGATGCAGTCAAGTTCTTCGAATACGCAGCCCAGCAATACGGCTCCTACAACAACGTAATTTTCGAAGTGTGGAACGAACCGAAGGACGGCGCAAGCATGGGTACGGTCGCCTCCCACGCCAATTCCGTAATCAACGCCATCCGCAAGTACTCCGATAACCTCGTGCTTATCGGCAGCCCGGAATGGTCCAGCCACCCCGAAGAGTGCGCTTCCGCATCCATCAGCGACAGCAAGAAGAACTACGCCTGTACGCTCCATTTCTACGCTGATTCCCACTCTGCCAACGGCGATTACGCCAACCGCGCAAACCAAGCCCTTGGAAAAAACGTTCCCGTATTCGCTTCTGAATGGGGAACCGTCAACGCCAACGGTAACGGCGGTGCCAACCAGAGCGCCAGCCAGGCTTGGATCAACTGGATGAACGACAATAAAGTCTCTTGGGCTAACTGGTCCGCTTCCGGCGTGAACGAAGGTTCTGCCGCGTTCAACAAGATCAACCTTGACAACGGTCTTTCTTATTCCAATTCCGGAAACATGGTCAAGGGCTGGATGAACAAAAACATGACTTATTCCGACTGCGGCCTCGAAAACGGCAATTCCTCTTCGCAGAGCGGCTTCTCTACCGGTATCGCCAACGGCACCAAGACCGACATGATTGACGACATGGAAGACAACGACCGCTATGCCTACACGGGCGGTTTCTGGTCTGCATGGACCGACGCCAACGAAAACGGCGACAATGGCGTTGGCCAGTCCACCATCTCCAACGGCACCTGGGAAAACGATTTCGGCAAGACGGTCTATGACGTCCTCTTGCCCAAGGAAGGCAGCAAGAACACCTCCAACTACATGGTCGGCCTCAAGAAAATCAAGCTCGCCAAAGGAACGTATCAATACGCTCCGTATGTAGACCTCGGCCTGAACCTCACGAAGGACACCGCCGAATTCGACATGAGCGCCTGCAAATCCATCAGCTACAAGTTCAAGGGCGCCAGCCACAACTTCCGTCTCGAAACGTCTCTCGTGACCAACTGGAACTTCCACCACGTCAACAAGGACGCCTCCGATGAATGGAAGGAAGTCGAACTCACCTGGGACCAGTTCAACCAGGAAGACTGGGGCGACAACGACAAGCACTTCAACTTGAAGGACAAGGGCCTCAGCAAGGTCAAGCGCCTCGCCTGGGAAGTCAAGGGCGTGCAGAACGTTCCGGACAACCAGAACCAGCCTTCGCTCGACTACCTCTTCGTGGATGACGTGCGCTGCGACGGTCTGTCCATTACCGCAATCTCCGGCAAGACAAGTACTCCTACATCCTCTTCGTCCGCGCCAAAATCCAGCTCCAGCGTCACTCCCCCGAGCTCCAGTTCTTCCGTGGTCGTTCCTCCGGCATCCTCTTCTTCTGTCGTGATTACCGACCTCCTCGTCATTGACGATGTCGAAGACGGCAACGAAGTCCTCAACACGACCGGTACGTGGTATGCCTACACCGACAACGAATCTTTGGGCAAATCCTCCATTACCAACGTCTACGACCCCAATCTTCCGGGCTACGTGGTAGTGTTCCCGGGCTCTGCCGACCCGACCAACGGCACGCAAGGCTTTGTCGGACTTACGGGAATCCACTGGGATGAAGGCGACTACGCATACGATCCGTTCGTCGCTCTCGGCCTCAACACCAATGCAGACACCTCTATAGGTATCGACCTGAGCAACTGCCCGGTCCTCAGCTACCGCTACAAGGGCGCCGCCCACACCATCAAGCTCCAGGATGGTCAGGTTACCGACTTCGCCTTCCATAACCGCATGTTGCTGGACGCAGGCGATTGGACTTTGGTTTCCTTCAAGCAGGAAGAATTCAAGCAGCCGGGCTGGACCCAAACCAAGGTCAACCTGAACTGGGCGAACATCAAGAAGATTTCCTGGGAAGTCATCGGCGCCAAGGGATACACAGACACCTTCCAGCCGGAATTCGACTACCTCTACATCGACGACCTCAAGTGCGTCGACCAGGCTATCGGCATCAAGTCCATCGCCCGTACGGCTACTGGCCTCAGGCTCGCCGCGAAGGGTCACGACCTGAACATCATGACGTCCAAGTCCGGCCTCGTGAAGGTACAGGTGTTCGACATGACCGGCCACACGGTCAAGAGCGTCTCCGAGAACATGCAGGCTGGCGCCCACACGGTCTCTCTCGAGAACCTGACCGCCGGCAGCTACATCGTCCGCGTGCAGGCAGGCAACGCCAAGAAGTCCGCCCGCATCACGCTCAAGTAATACAGGCATAAAACGGCGGTTCAACCGAGCCGCTTCAAAAGCCCCATGGATTCATTCCACGGGGCTTTTTGATACCGCCCGTTCATCATTTAGGGTATAAGAACCTCCGGCAATTCACTCTCCCCGCAAGGGGGACCATGCCCACGTAAGCGCTAAAGCGCTAAGTGGTCAAAGTGCTCTCGCGACCGCCACGGCTTAACGCCTGTGGCTTTGTCGCTCACGGGATGCCGCAGTTTTTTTTGCCAAAAAAAGCTATATTTAGGGTAGAAAAACACAAAGGAAAAGATATGTCCGAAGAATTGATTCTTAAGTTCGTTGACCCGCAGCCGATGCGCTACGGTGAAAACTCCCACCAGTCCGCCGTCTTCTACCGTGACCCGACCTGCACCGAAGCAAGCCTCGCCACCGCAAAGCAGCTCTGGGGCAAGGAACTTTCGTACAACAACATCGTCGACGCTGACGCCGCCCTCGAAATGGCCCGCGAATTCAGCGACGGCAACGCAGTCGTGATCGTGAAGCACATGAACCCCTGTGGACTCGCCACCGGCGAAAGCCTCCGCGAAGCCATGGAAGCCGCCTGGGCAGGTGACCCGGTGTCGGCGTTCGGTTCCGTTATCGCCGTGACCCGCAAGGTCGACCTCAACACGGCCGAATTCCTCAAGGGCAAGTTCGTGGAAATCCTCCTCGCCCCCGCTTTTGACGACGACGCTCTCGAATTCCTCAAGAACAAGTCCAAGGACATCCGTCTCCTCGAAGTGGGCGAAATCAAGAAGGCTACCCACTGCAAGGTGTACAAGCACGTCATCGGCGGCATGCTCGTGCAGGACCGCGACGTGGACACCTATGAAAAGTTTGAATGCGTCACCAAGGCCCAGTTCCCGAAGAACAAGGAAGACCTCGCCCGCTTTACCTGGCTCGTCACCAAGCACACCAAGAGTAACGCCATCGTGATGGGTTACGAATACAAGCCCGGCTACTTCCAGGTGATGGGCCTCGGCCCCGGTCAGCCCAACCGCATCGACTCCAACCTCCGCCTCTGCCAGCCGCGCGTCCGCGACAACGTCGCCCGCATGGAAGAAGCCAAGGCCTTCTTTGACGAAAACGGCAAGCTCGTTGACGAAGCCGGACTCAAGGCCCTGGAACGCAAGGTGTTCGGTGAAGTCGTGATGGGCTCCGACGCCTTCTTCCCGTTCCCGGACAACGTAGAAGCCGCCCACGACGCTGGCGTGCGCTACATCGTGCAGCCGGGTGGCTCCAAGAAGGACGACCTCTCCATTGAGAAGTGCGACGAGTTCGGTATCGCCATGGTGTTCACCGGCATGAGGCACTTCCGCCACTAAGTCAAAAGGTTCCAATGGCCCCGACGACGCAAAGAGAAGTGAATCAGAAGGAAAAGGACCTCTATTACGCGGTCCTGTCCTTCCTGAAGTCTGTCCGCAAGGCAGGCAAGACGACCGATGTCGAGTGGAAGGCTTATCAGGAGAAACTCCAGAAGATAGCGCCCACTCCCGACATGGGAAAGGCCGCCGACATGTGGACCATGGACAACCTGGACCAGTTCAGCCCGGACAACAACCAGTTGCCTCCCCTGAACGACATGGACTACGTCGCGAACGTCTCCCCCAAATTTGCGTCGCAGCTCATGGAAGCCATGTACTACGGGATGCTCAACCTCACGCAGGCAAACCTGATTTCGGACGAAATCCAGGATGCCGACCCGGAAATGGTATCGACGGCCTCGCTCGAGGAACTGCTCGTGAAGCTCTGGATCGGCAATGCGAAGAGCTACCGGAAGGTCGTAGCAAATTGAACGAACGTGTACGCGTAATCGGAGGCGGCCTTGCTGGCTGCGAAGCGGCTTTGCAGTTGGCAAGCCGCGGTTTTAAGGTTGATTTGTACGAAATGCGGCCCGTGAAGCCGACACCCGCCCACAAGGACGGGCACTTGGCGCAGTTAGTCTGTTCGAACAGCTTCAAGGCGCTGGGTATCACGAGCGCGCACGGACTTTTGAAGCAGGAACTCACGATGCTCGGGAGCTTCCTGCTGGATTCCGCCCGCGAGGCAGCCGTCCCCGCAGGCGATTCCCTAACCGTGAACCGCGACATATTCAGCGAATCGGTCGAAAAGAAGATTGCGGAAAGCCCCAACATTACACTGCACCGCGAAGAAGTCACGAGCCTCGAAGGCGACTGCCCCACGCTCGTCGCGGCGGGGCCGCTGGCCAGCGACGCGCTCGCCGACGATATCTTCAAGCGCCTGGGTAGCGAGCGCCTCCATTTCTTCGACGCCATCGCCCCTGTGGTAGAGACCGACAGCATCGACTTCGACCACGCCTTCTACCGCAACCGCTGGGAAAAGGGCGAAACGGCCGACTTCATCAACTGCCCGCTCGACAAGGAAACCTACACCGAATTTGTACGCAAACTCTGCGAAGCCGAAGCCGTGGAGCCCCGCCCCTTCGAGAAGAACGAACTGTTCGAGGGCTGTCTGCCCGTCGAAGAAATGGCCCGCCGCGGCTACGAGACGCTCCGTCACGGCCCCATGCGCCCCATTGGCCTGGGCTTAGGCAACAACGGGAAATTGTGGTACGCCGTCATCCAGCTCCGCGCCGAAAACAAGCAGAAGACACTCTTTAACATGGTGGGTTTCCAGACGCGCCTCAAGTGGGGCACGCAGAAAGAAATCTTCACGATGGTCCCGGCCCTGCGCAATGCGAAATTTGCACGCCTCGGCTGCATGCACAGGAACACCTTCATCGAATCTCCCAAGTTCCTAGACGCCACACTTAGACTGCGCCCCGATCTTGAATGCGCCAAGGGCATTCCGCCCACATGGTTCGCCGGGCAGATTACCGGCAGCGAAGGCTACACCGAGGCTGTCGCCACCGGGTGGTATGCCGCCTGGAACATGGCGCAGACGATTCTGCACGGGCATGCGGACCCGCTCCCGGACGAGAGCTGCATAGCATCGCTCATGAACCGCCTTGTGGAAGAGAACGAGGACTTCCAGCCCATGAACTTCAACTTCGGGCTGCTCCCCCACCACGAAGGCCTTAAGAAGAAGAACAAGAAAGAGATTCTTGCCGCCCGCGCCGAAGAAGCTGTAAGGAAATGGATCGCTGACAGGAAATTGATCTAGCAAATGAAAATCGCACCCCAGAGGGGTGCGATTTTCATATCGAGGGAACCAGATTGCGGCTTGGCACTTCGTTTCGCGCCGCCCTCCGGGCTTGCGCTAGCGCAAGCTCAAAAACACCTTTACTTTCGCTTCGCTCAACGGTGTTTTTGCCGAACTGACTTCACAGTTCGATCTGGCCCCGTAATACACAAAAGACCCCCTGAAGGGGGTCTTCTGTGTATCGGGGTAGCCAGATTCGAACTGACGACATTCTGCTCCCAAAGCAGACGCTCTACCAGGCTGAGCTACACCCCGAGCGCTACAAATATAGTAATATTTCTAGCAAAATCGACAGAGCTTATGTCAATCTTTTACTTTATTTCTTTATGCAGCGCACCGCGACAAATTCACCGTTTTCCCTTGGATCACTGAATGCGCCACTGACATCCGATTCGAACATACCATTCCTGACGTAAACGCCCTCTTCGAGCCAGAAGATATTGTACGGCGACAGAGACATTCGATCCCCATAGGGTTCCACGAGGCCATCCGTCCTTAGCGACAGCCCGAACATGTCTGAATCCGGATCATCACTCATGATCCTTACGAATATCTTCTTAGCAAAAGCCCGCCATTCGTCGCCGTCTTTTTCTGTAAATTCCTTCAAATCATCCTTGGTCGGCAGGCGCCATCCATCCGGACAAACCTTCTTGGACACATTGACTGTATAGAATCGGCTCGCCCCGTCGCAGTACTCGTTTTCACTCGGGTGCTGCTTCCTATTATACCTCGGGTCCTTCGCGCTCTTTTCCACAACTTTTGCACACAAACTCTGGTTCACGAAAAGCGTATCGGAACTGTCGTAATAATCTATGTCCTGCGCAAGCCAGGTCTGCCCATTATAAACGGTAGTCTTGTACACATGCCCGTCGCGCGAGTCCGTAAACGTCCCGTATTCAAAATCGGGATTGAAGAAGTACTCCGCCGGCATGAACGCCGATAGGTCAATATCGTACCAAATCCCTTCATGGCATACATAGACCCCGTTCGAAAAGGTCATGGCACCGTTTTCCGTACACAGCAAGCCGCCCTTTTCCCGGTTTGCCATTTCCATGGTAATCCACGAACCGTTCTCGCAGATAAAATGGTCGTTCCCGATGGTAATGACCGTATCACCGACGCTCTCGTCGCAGTAGGGCATAGCGGCGCACTTACGCCAGATATTGCGCATGATGGCGAGAGGATGGGAAATTTCTTCTTCGCTGTAGATGCATCCCAAAGGCATAAACTTAAAAGGAAGTCCATCCAGGCTGGCATAAGGAATCGAATCGATGCAGAAGTTTTCCGGTTCGAGCACGCCGTCGGCAAAGTCCTCCACCAGTGCCAGGGATAGCGTGCGGCTGTCATAGCGGTCCTTGTACAGGTAGTACAGCGTGTATTCCAGCATGTAGTCCACAAATCCCGGATAACCGCCAAACATCAAACTGTCGTAGAACAACATATCCAGGCCGAGCTCGCGGAAGAGTTCTTCTGTCGCGGAATCCTTCGCCGCACCGTTTTCAAGCCCCTGCCCTTCGAGGGCCTCGACACGCTTGGAGATAAAGTTGTCCAATACGCCATAAGTCGCCTGCTCGACAAGCGGCGCCGGGCGGCACCCTGCGGGGGGCGGGATGTCGATACCGCTCGAACTCGACGACGTTGCTTCCAGCGAACTTGAAGAACTCCTGACCATCAAACTAGAAGAACTCCCAGTCACCGAACTTGAATAAGTCACGGTCATCGAACTCATCGCTAAGCCAGATGAACTTTCCGCCGCCGAACTTGAAACAAGCTCGCCAGAAGAAGTGCCCTGGGCCATCGTATTCTCTATTTCGGTGGTCCCGCTTATGTTCGACGATTCCGTGCACGCAAACAACAGGAATGCGCCGAGCACCATAAGATACCTATTCATATTCATACCTATTCCCCCCTCTTGGAGTCTTGAGGATCAACTTTGTCCGTCAAAGGAAACATTTGTAAATTCATTTGATAAACCTGGTCAATATTTTGACATTCGTTCGCGATGGAAACAATCTTTTTGCGGAACGCATTTATCTCGTTCACGATGCGCTCATAGGTCGGCTTGTCGACGCCCATCATGACACCCGAAAAGTTACGTTCGTCCACGGAATCCCTGATAATGGAGCGCACCGCATATTCGCCCATCTTCCGGTTCAAGGTACGGATAGCAAGCGGAATCGCTTCTTTCGAACCCTTTACCGATTTTTCAGTCTGTTCGTAAGTACCATCGTCGTTCTTCTTGAGCAGATCCGCCTTCACCAAGAAATGCAAAATCTCGCGGACCTCCAGGGCGGTGACGCCGCACTTCATCTTGGCAGCCATTTCGCCAAACGTCGCTCCCGGCATGAGCGGAGCAAGCTCGCGGACAATCGGGCATGCCGGATTTTCATAGTAGCGGAACGCGTCCGCATCGACAACGCGAATCTTGTTCAGGCGAGCCTCGCGTTCGAGCTCCTTGAGCGCGGCTTCTTTTTCGGCATCGGTTTTCGCATTCCCGAACTTGACGAGCAGCGCAAAATAAGTGAAGTCAAAACCTTCGAGACCCATGGCGCGGGCCGCCTTCGCAATTCCCGGCTTACTCAGGCGCGTCTTCCCATCGCACACTAGTTTAAGGTATGTCGGCGAAACGAACCCGGCAAGTTCCGCAAATTTGCGCCAGGTGAAATACGAACTCCTTTTGCGCTCTTCGTAGAAATCACACATATATTGGCGGTAATCGCTATATTCAACAATTGGTTTCATACCCCTAAAAATAATACAAAATTCGCCAAAAATTCATAAAAACAACAATTTCTTAAAAAATGTGTCATCAAAAATAAAATATGATACAAGCGTGTGTCATATAGGAAACGCGAGCCGTTACTTTCTTGTAAAAAATGCAATTTTGTGCAGTGAACCTATTGACAATTGCCCAATTGTGCATTATATTTAGGAAGTATAAATTTATATTGCGAGGTTCATCATGGAAAACAGCAAGCGCAAAGAGTTGACCGATCGTCAGCTAGAAATTTACGAGTACATCAAGAAGTATTCTAAAGAGAACCACATGCCGCCTACGGTCCGCGAAATCGGCAACCATTTCGAGATTTCCTCGACAAACGGCGTGCGTTCCATCCTCGCCGCCCTCATCAAGAAGGGCTACATCAACCGCTCCCCGCGCCTCAGCCGCGGCATCGAAATCGTAGACACCGACGGTTCCGCCGCCGATGCAGCACCGAGCAACACCATCGAGATTCCCATCGTGGGCCGCGTGGCCGCAGGTACACCGATTCTCGCCGTCCAGAACCTGGAAGGCACGGTCACCATCGACCGCGATTTCCTCGCCTGCCGTTCCGACGTCTTCGCACTGCGCGTCAAGGGCGACTCCATGATCAACGCCGGCATCTTCGACGGCGACCTCATCTTCGCACGCCAGCAGAAGTCCGCCGAACGCGGCGAAATCATCGTGGCGCAGGTGAACAACGAGGCTACGGTCAAGTACTACCAGCCGCAGCACGACCACATCGAGCTCCGCCCCGCAAACCCGAAGTACCGCCCCATCATCGTGAACAAGGGCAACGACTTCTCCATCGCGGGCCGCGTCATCGGCGTGATGCGCAAGGTGAACTAGGCGGAATCCTCGCCTGCCAAGCCGGCGCTCTTCAAACCGGCACACTCCATACCTGCGCTCTTTAAACCGACGCTCTTATTTATACAGAAAACCCTGCCGTTGTACCGACAGGGTTTTTCGCATTGCAGTCATGCTGATTCTGTAGTCATGCTGACGTCACCCTGAAGTCATCCTGACGAAAGTCAGGATCGGCATTTCGACCCTGTCCTGACCTGCGTCAGGATGACCAAGCGTCAGGAGGGCATTCGGGTTCGTCCAGCGTGTGGACCAGCAGGCCGTCGCGCAGCTTGGGTTCGAACCAGGTGCTCTTCGGCGGCATGATTTCGCCGGCATCGGCAATGTCCATCAGCTGGTCGAGCGTGGTCGGGTACATAGCGAACGCGCAGGCGCATTCACCGCTGTCGACGCGCTTCACGAGTTCGCCGAGACCGCGGATGCCACCGACGAAGTCGATGCGCTTGGAAGTGCGCGGGTCGTCGATATCGAAAATCGGCTTGAGCACGAGCTTCTGGAGGAGAGCCACGTCGAGGCTGTCGACCGGGCCCAGGTTCTTGAGGAACTTGTCCTTGAACGTGCAGGCGTACCACTTGCCTTCCAGGTACATGTTCACCTGGTTCTGCTTGGCCGGGTGCTGCATTTCGGCGAGCGCCTCGATGTCGAACACCTGCTTCAGGTCTTCCATGAGCTGTTCCGGAGTACGGCCGTTCAGGTCCTTCAGCACGCGGTTGTAGTCGAGAATCTTGAGCTGGGTGCTCGGGAAGAGGATGGCGAGGTAACGGTTGTATTCCTCGTCGCCCGTGTTCTTCGGGTTCTGCTCGGCGCGGTAGCTAGCGGCGCGGGCACCGGCAGCGCTGCGGTGGTGACCGTCGGCGATGTAGGAGACCGGAATCTCTTCGAAGCTCTTGCGGATGGCGGCAATCTCGGCATCGTCATCGATGATCCAGACGGTATGGCCGAAGCCGTCGCCGTCGCTCACGAAGTCATAGACCGGCTTGCGCTTGGTAACGGCGCCGAAGATGTCGAACTGGCCGTTGTCGCGGTAAGTGAGGAACACCGGACCGGTATTGGCGTTGGTGTCGAGCACGTGGCGCAGACGGTCTTCTTCCTTGTCGGCGCGGGTCAATTCGTGCTTCTTGATGATGCCGTTGAAGTAGTCGGCAGCGGGCACGGTGCAGACGAGGCCGTACTGTTCGCGGCCGTTCATCGTCTGGCGGTAAACATAGAGGCAGTCCTTCTTGTCGTGCGCGATGACGCCTTCGGCAATCATCTTCTCAAGGTTCGCACGTGCATGGGCATAGACCTTCGGGTCATAGGCGTCGACGCTGTCGTCAAGTTCCAGTTCGGCGCGGGTCACGCGCAGGTAGGAATGCGGCAGGCCTTCGGCCATGGCCTTGGCTTCGGCGCGGTTCATCACGTCATAAGGGAGTGCGGAAATGTCCTTGGCCTCGGCAGGATTGACCGGGCGAAGGGCCTTGAACGGATAGATGTGCATCATGGGCTTCTTTCCTTTGTGTGATTCCTTGATTAAAACTTCGTCCTCGGAAATGAGGTTGTGGATATAGCCGGTCTTGCCCTCAATCCACTTCTTCTTGCGGTAGCTCACCACGAAATACGCGATAAAGAAGAACAGGAAACCGGTAATGGCGGCGACGATGGTGATGCCGACCATAAACGCGAGCAGGTGGCCCGCAGCGTTCTCCCACAGGTTCGAAAGAATATCCAGGCAGTTGCGAATAGACATGCGCTCGAACTCGCCCAAGAAGTCGAACTTGATCGGGGCGGGGTCAACAATCTTGCAGCCGATGTAGTAGCCCGACGGGTAGAAAATCCCGAACTGCGTCACAGGGTTCGCGACAAAGTCGGCGACGACACCCGGAACCTTGGGCAAGCGGAAAAGGGCGCAGATAGCGACAGTCAGAATGATGGCGAAACCGATGGTCGGCCACACGCCGATAAAGACACCGACAAACACCGACCATGCAACCTTCAGCGCATCCTGGCGACGAGGGAACATGCGGTTGTAGTATATGCGGCTAAGGCGCTTGTACTTGGACTCTTGTCTTCTGCGTGGAGAATCTTCTTTAACCTTCATAAGCGCGCTCAAAGATAAAAAAATTCGGCCCCGCTGCAAAGGGAATCATGATTTTCCTCACGCACGAAAACAGCGCTTTTTTGTATTTTTGCGGCATGAAGCACATGATTTCGAAAGAAGGCTTTGAAAAGTTCAAGGCGGAATGGGAGCAGCTCAAGTACGTCGAGCGCCCCGCCATGATAAACCAGGTGCAGGCGGCCGCAGCCGAAGGCGACAGGAGCGAAAATGCGGCCTATACCTACGGACGCATGCGCGTACGCGAAATCGACCGCAGGCTGCGCGAACTGGACCGCATTTTGGACGGCGCACAGATTATCGAGACCAAACCCACCGAGGACGGTTCCATCCGGTTCGGCGCGAACGTCAGGCTCCTCGACAAGAAAACCAAGCGCGAAAAGAAGTACAGCATCGTCGGCGAAAAGGAAATCGACCCGCTGCAGGGCCGCATCAGCCTCAAATCCCCCATCGGCACGGCACTCGTCGGCAAAAAGCAGGGCGAAACCGTGCAGGTGCAAGCCCCCCGCGGCACCATCACTTACGAGATATTAGAGGTAATGTATGATTGATAAATGATGATTGATGATGAACGAGCCCACATTATCCATTATCAATTATCCATTATCAATCATCAATTATGTTTGTCGATACGCACTGCCACATTGATTCCTACGAACGCCACGCCGGAGAAAGCTTCGACACGCTGCTCGCACGCCTCCCCCACGACAGCGACCCTACCATAAGGCCGCCCGAGGCATTCATCCATGTGGCATGCGACCCGCAGGACTTCGACTACGCGCGGGAACTTTCCGAAAAATACGAAAACGTCTACGCCGCATACGGGATACATCCGGAATACGTGGAAACCGAGACGAGCGACGACGAGAAGCGCATGGTCGAGATGCTGTCGCACCCCAAGTGCAGAGCCTGCGGAGAATTCGGGCTCGACTACCACTACGGGGCAGACACGCGAGAAGCACAGACAAAGTTGTTCGAAAGGCACCTGCAGCTCGGACTTGCAAGCGGTAAACCGCTCGTACTGCACCTGCGCGAAGCGGACGACGACGCGCTCGCCATACTGCGCAACGCCGACCTCCGCAACAGCAAAATCCACGTCCACTGCTTTACCGGCACCCGCGACTTCGCCGAGCGCCTCCTCGCCCTGGACGCGGAAATTTTCATCGGATTCACAGGCATCGTCACGTTCAAGAACGCAGTCAACGTGCGCGAAGCCGCAGAAATCGTCCCCGACAACCGCATGCTCCTGGAAACCGACGCCCCCTACATGGCGCCCGTTCCCTACCGCGGGAAGCCCTGCCATTCCGGCTACATCCCCTACATCGCCAAGACGCTCGCCGAAACAAGAAAAACGCCCGTAGAAGAAATCTACAGGCTCTGTCGCGAAAATACGCGTAACTGCTACGGAATTTAACGAGCGTCCGCGGCGGGCTTCACCGTTCCCGCATAGTGCTCCTTCATGTATTCGAGCGCATCGCCGGGCGTAAGCGGCATGCTGAAATAGAATCCCTGGATATGGTGGCAGCCTTCGCGGCGCAAGAACTCGAGCTGTTCCGCCGTCTCGACGCCTTCCGCGATGAGTTCCAGGTGCAGCGACTTCGCAATCCCGATAACCATTCTCGCAAAAGCGGCGTCTTCTTCGTCGTCGGCCACGTGGTCCACGAACGACTTGTCCATCTTGAGCGTATGCACCGGCAGGTGCTTGAGGTACGACAGGCTGCTGTAACCCGTACCGAAATCGTCGATGGAAATCTGGAGCCCCATATTGGAAAGCTTGCGCATGATATCCGCGGCCTTTTCCACCTCGCATGTCGCCGTATATTCGGTAATTTCGAGCTTGAGGTTGCGCGGGTTCAGGTTCGTCTCGGCAAGCACGCGCTTCACGTCGTCCACCATGGATTCCATCGCGAACTGCCTTGCGGAGAAGTTCACGGCGACGCGGATGTCGGTATAGCCCATGTCGACCCATTTCTTCGTCTGGACGCAGGCCATCTTCAAAATCAAAGCACCCATCGGGACAATAAGCCCGGTCTCTTCGGCAAGCGGGATGAATTCAGCGGGCGAAATGATTCCCTGCTCGGAATTGTTCCAGCGGACGAGAGCCTCGAAACCCACGATCTTGTCGGAATTCCCGATATCCACAATGGGCTGGTACATCAGCACGAATTCCTTCGCCTGGATGGCACGGCGGATTTCGTACTCGAGCTTGTAAAGCTTCATCGCCTTGTCGCGGATACCGCCCGTCACGAACTGGATGCCGCCATGGCTACCCGTCTTCTTGAGGTTGCGGAGCACCGCATTGGCGCTTGCCATCACGTCCTCGACGCAGTCCACGTCGCTGTTCACGACGACCGCCATAGAGACGCTTATGTAGAGTTCCTGGCCGTCCAGCTGAATCGGGGCCTTGACCTTCGCGTGAATCTGCTTCACGATGGAAAGCAGGTTGTCGCGCACGTCCGTACCCTGGATATCGTGCAGAATGACCGCAAATACATCGGGTCCAATGCGGGCGACCACGTCGTTTTCGCCGCACGACGCCTTGATCCTTTCGGAAATGACCCTGAGAACGTTGTCACCGAAGTTGATGGAGTAAGAGGCATTGATGGCGCCGAAACTGTCGATATCCAGAAGCGCGACGCCGAAGAAATAGTCGGGCTTCTGCGCGGCGAGTTCCACATCGATCTTGAGCTTTTCGAGGAAGAACTTGCGGTTGTACACGCCGGTAAGGGCGTCCTGGTAAGCGTAGAAGTATTTTTCGCGTTCAGAATCCAAGCGGCTCACGGGTTGGCTTATGGAGCCGATGACGCGAATGGGCCTGTTCTCGGAATCCATCTGCGGACGGCCCGAAACGACGATATTCGAAGGCCCGTTCTTGGAAGGCGAAGAGAGCCTGAGCGTCTGGGAGAAATTCCTGCCTTCCACCAGCGACTTGTTCACCTCTTCCTTGAACTTATTCCAGTCCTTTTCCATCACGTAGGACTTGAGCGCAGAAAGGGAATCCTCGAGCCCGCCTTTGGCACCGAGAAGCTCGGCAACGCGGTTCGACCAGTAAACCTTCCCCGTGGGCACATTGAACGTCCAGAAGCCTTCCTGGGAGACGTCAATCATCATCTGGTGGAGTTCGTACTGGTCGTTCAGATCTTTCTGGTAATCGCGAACGGGTTCGCCGCCGACAGTAGTCGGGATGATAACGTCGTTGCGCATTTTACGGCGCGTAGCCGCGGTCGGGAACTTGTAGAAGAGCGAGATGTAGGCAACAAAGAGAATGGCCGTAAAGTATGGGATAAAGCCGAAGTAGCTGCCGGAGAGATTCAGTATTTCGGGGACGAACGCTGCAAACAAAAAGCATGCAAACAGCAAGGCGAAACGTAAGACAATGTGTTCATCAAATAATTTCATATACCAGAAACCAATTCACCCAGAAAATAAACTAAAAATAGAAGTTTGGCGTGTCCCCAGAGCAAAAAACGTTTATTTAAGAAAAAAAATACATTCTAAAGTCGAGTATTCCAACTTGGAGTGTGAGATGGCTCACACAGCGTATTAAAATTGTTTAAATTTCGGCAATTGTCAATTTTTCCCTGTGTTTTCGCTCACAAAAAAATCCTTCTCCAAACCAGATTATTCCGCCATGGACTCTTGACAAAAAAACGGCATAAAAAAGCACAAAAAAAACTCCAGCTATAGGCCGGAGTTTTTTTAATGCAATTGCATCTGGGAAAGGAGGGCCCGTGAGCAAAAAAGGGCGCTTGGTATTAACCAAGCGTCCTTTAACGCCTTCGGCATCCGCGGCTTCACTCGGTCATAAAATCATGCAAGCATAATTTTGCGACACTCGCTTTGCACGCTTTTGCGAGAGCGAGGGCCAGCCCTGTACTTGTCGTACAGATTCTAGCCCGAGCGGTCGTGCCGTGAGCAAAAAAGGGCGACCAGTATTAACTGGTCGTCCTTTGCGAGAGCGAGCGCAGACCGGAGAAGTGGTTCCCGAGTCTAGCGCGAGCGGTCGTATTACACTGCGCCCTGCCACTTCATGGCGTCGGCAACCTTGAGGAAGCCAGCGATGTTTGCACCCATGACGAGGTTGCCCTTCTGGCCGTACTTGACAGCGGCAGAGGAAGCAGCGGCGTAGATGCTCTTCATGATGCCTTCGAGCTTCTTGTCG
>NZ_JAFZKX010000043.1 GCF_017551775.1 Fibrobacter sp.
CAAACCGGGGATTTTCCGCTACATTTCGCAGTTGCCTCCTTCCACGTCAGCTCTCGAGATGTTCGTCTATGCAGACAACGCCCAAGTCAAGGTGAATGGCGGTACTTCGACAAAGGTAGAACTTCCGTCTTCAAATACTAATGTCAATATAACGCTTACCAGAAATTTGATTTCAGGATTCCCAACCGAAGCGTTCAGTAGCACCTATGCGTTCAACTTTATCAAGAATGCCAATTATCGCGTCTATTGGAACCCACAGAGCCAATGCAAGCAAGGTTGCGATGGATCTGAACCGGCAACAGCCTTTGGAGACTTTGCGACGGTTCTCGAAATAGCCAAGGCTACGGGACGCGAAATCAATATGGTTGGAGGGGTTTGGAACGTAACCGACAATTTTACTGAAGGTGTTGTTCCTTGGAAGGTCGGTTTTGAACTAGTGGGGTATGTTGGCAATATATGGGATTTGAAATCTGAAAATGACCTTCCTTCTATTAATCTAGAAAATGTTGAACATATTGAAGTTGAAGGACGGTCTCCACGCCGTTTTGTCGGTCTTAACATTATGAATGGGTATAATGTTGACAATGGCGGCGCAGTTAAGGTGCTAAGTCAAAAGATTTACTTAAAAAATGTACTTATATCGTCTTCTAAGTCGGAGGGTGATGGTGGTGGGCTATATGTTATAGATACATTGAATGCTGAATATGTGCGTTTCTCCAATAATTTGGCTAATGGAAATGGAGGAGCAATTGCAATTAGTGGAAATATAAATATGCTCAACGTTCTTTTTTTAAATAATATCTCTTTGAAAAATGGCGGTGCTGTTGAAATGCGTAATGCCGAGATGTATGTAGGAAATGCCATTTTCTATGATAATCATGCGGGTCTTGTTGGTGGGGCTATGTACAATGAAAATTCTTCTCTTAGTATGTGGAATGCGACTTTCTTTTCTAATTCTGCAACAGTCGCAAATGGGGCTTTAGGAGGTGATGCGAATGGAATGATTGGAAATAGTATTTTTTGGAAGAATATTGTATCGGATTGCAATACGGAAAATTGTTCTTCGGAAATCCCCTTTGGGTATTTGGCAGTAAACTCTTCTTTTTCTCAGGATTATGTTGGAAAAAACATACATGTTGGGGATCCGAAATTTGCTGATGAGGAGAAACCTGAAGGAGAAAGTATGTATATGGACTATGATGCTGGGCTTAATTTATCTTTAAATTCACCTTTGTTGAATTATGGTGAAAAGAGTGATTATATGCCGAAAAATGATTTGCTGGGAGAACTTCGAGAATCAGAGCATGTTGCGCTTGGCGCTTATGCGTATGCGATGCCGAGTGATGATGTTTTTATAGGATTATTGGATTCGGATGGGAACGTGGTTTCTGCTAAGCCGGCGATTCCTTTGATAAACGCTGTTTCTGGAGGCTATTATAGGGAATTTTTGGCGAATTCTCAGTACGCAAGAGTATTAAAAGCGTCTGTAAGAAAACATGAAAAAACACGAAAGGAAAAGGCACGCGTTAAATTGTGGGTGAAAAATTTTGAAGGAGAAGTATATACTGATATCCCTCCTGTTGAATTTGATGTATTTCGTAATGGTGAAGAAAATGGGCGCTATGTTTTCCAGACGATGACGGCCAATGCGGGAAAACCAATTTTTTTCTCGAAGCGACCTCAAGATGCGGGAAATTTTGATGAGGGAATTGTTATTTGTATGAAATCTGTTACGGATTATTTCTATTATGAGGCCGAGTGAAAAATGAAAATAAAAATTGTAAAGATGCTTGCAATATTCATAATCGCTGGAATTCAGATTGCTTGTGAAGAAGAGGTCGCAAAAGGAGAAACTTATGCTGGTGCGAATACTATGGAATGTCACATGGAGGGAAATAAACTTGAATGCATTGAAAAAAATCCATATATAAATCCTGTGACTAATAATTATGAGAGTAGTTTATTTTATGGTGATGGAGAGATCGCTGAATTTAATTGGAATGAAACAATCCCCTGGTTTTTGCCTTCCCAACAACATGCTTATGGATTTGATCTTGATCCCCTTTCGCTTTTACCGAATTATATAGAAAATGGAAAAGATGTTTTTGCTTCCGTAGAAACAAACAAATTAGCAAAAGTGAGAGTTCGGGTTGATCCTAACTCTAAAAAGAAATATACTTTGTATAAAGTAGACGAAAATAATGAACCGATTGAATCTATTTTGACGGGAACAGATGTTTGTAAAGAAAAAGATTGTATAAAAGAGGTCGAATTCTCGCCGGGTGATTATGCCGTATATTATGATGATGTGGATATGAAACGCTATTTACATATTATAGAATATGAACCATGCCCCAAGGATGTAATCTTTGTGCAATTTGGTTCTGAAAATGGAGCGACTTGCTTAAATAGTGAAAAAAATGGATGCTATACCAAAAAACTTGTAGAAGATTATTTTAATGAAATTTATAAACAGGCTGTTGTTGTTGGAAAATTTGATGAGAAAGAACCCCAAGAAATAGGTTTTGATGACGTTCTGGTTGTGGATTTTACGGAAAAAGATGCTGTTAGGCATCGAATGGCGACTTATAACGAAATAATTAGAATGGCATTGTATCCTGAATATGCAAAAAGTTTTGAAGAGTATTTGAATAAAAAGGATGAACATGATGTTGCTCAATTGGATTATGATGAAAAAGTTTCAGCCTTGACTGCGTGTACAAAGCAATCAAATAGTACGGAGCAGTGTCAGCAAGAACGAAAAGCTAAGCGGGAGGCTGAAGAAAAATTAGACAAAGTGACAGTAGCTTATAACAGCGCACAAAGTAAATTTAACGATTTATTTGTGAGCGAAAATACGCAAAACCATCATGTTGTGTTTGGGATAAATGAAATGAGAATTAAATGGAATCTATTGAATAATTCAGCGAAAAATATTAATAACTATGAAGATTTTAATCAGGTTTGTACGATGTATCATGAGAAAGAGTTTGAAGATGGTTGCTTAAATTTACGTTTCCCAATGTATTTGTCTAGTTCCTGTGGGGGGGCTACTAAGGAAATAGATGTGGAGATGTACGAATATAATGAGGAAAAAAATACGTTTAGTTTGAAATTGCACAATGCTGGTAATCTTGATAGTCGATGTGATTATAGTATTTTTGCTGATGTGTATCCTTACGTTCCAAGCTTGCATCAGGCTGTTCAATATACGTTACAAATGCTGAAAAGTGAACAAAATCATACTGCTATTGGAGGCTTTGTTTGGGGATCACATGTTGCTGGAAAAAATTCATTTTATGTTTTATGTCATGAAATAGGACACGCTTTTGGATTGACGGATTTGTATGTAAATGAAGATGATCCGACTATGCTTAATGGAATTGGATCAAATGAGACAAATTTGATGAATAACTCAACCCCTATTGGTACGAGAATTCGATATCGACCATTGGAGGTTGTTGCTACATCAACGAATGACAGATTCAAGTTGAAGAGTGGAAAATATGCGACGGAAAATCAATGGGAATGTATTCGCTCGGTTGAGAAATGTTATAAACAGTAGGAGGCGTTGTATGTGTTATCGTGTTGGCATCAAATTGCTGTTTCTAGTTTTTTTATGTACTGTTTTTGCTTTTGCAGGGAAAAATTCTATTTATGAAATGGATGGACATAAAGTCAATCCCTATAACAAAGTACGGGGGCCTAAGGCTGTTGTGGTTGTTTCACATCAGCAAAGGAACTATGTTGATTTAGATTCATCAGTAATTAGCCAGGATACTGTTTTTGTTTCCTTGACGGATTCTGTTCTTTGGCTTGAAATGGAAAAAAATACGGTATATTCTGTTTGTGCTGAAAATAGTTATGGTGGAGTGTGGACTGTTGTTGGTTTTAATTATCGCAAGCAGAATGATAATTGTATTCAATTGTATTCGGGCAATTATGTTAAAACAGCGACGATTAATTATTCGATAAAAAAAGGAATTAAATATACCTATAATCTCTTAATAGGCATGAAGTATATTGACCTTGGAAAGAAAAAACAGTTGCTTGGTTTTCGTGGCCCAGAATATGAAATAAAAAAGCCAGTCGTCTATCTAGATGCCGAATCAGAATTGAATAATCGTATTTATCCGGATTCGATTAGATACGAAAAAATAGATGAAACTTTGGCCGTAGATAAATATATGGTCACGGAATGCGAATTTATACAGACTTTGTGGGATTCTATTCCGACCGCTCAAATGGAGGGGTTGCCTGAATTCCAAAAGTATTGGATGCAGAAAAAAAGGGCTTCGATAAAAGGGGCCTTGTGTGATGCCCATGATTCTGCGGCTATTAGAATTCCTCCCTATCTGGCGCTTGTTTATGCGAATCTTCGAAGTGTCCGTGACGGATTGAAACCTGTATATTCTTTTTCTAATGAATCAAGCAATGATGATGTTGTGGGATTTAGTGGCAAAAGACGTTTCGGAATGCTAAAGGAGGGCTTCTGCACATCTTGCATGGCGGAAAATCGTCGCTATATATTAGTTTCTGTTAACAACTCAGCTGATGGGTATCGTCTGCCTTATTATAATGAATGGATGGCGTTAGCTCGTGGTGGGCAATCAAATTATAGGTTTGTTTGGGGCGATGAGAAAGATTCTGTTCAGGCTTCGCGACATGCTTGGTTTGGTGTTAGAGATATAGACGATAAATATGTAAAAATGGAAGCGAGTAAAACGTCTGATGATAAATTTTGGCTGAAGTATTCATGTGGAAAATGGTTGCAGAAATCACGCCCTGTAGGAATGTTGCAGGCAAATCCTTACGGACTTTTTGATATGGCCGGTCTTGTTTGTGAGAATGTAATGCTTCCTGGAAAAAGTATTTTCGGAGATGAAGTATTTTCCTGTAAGGGAGGCTTTTTATCAGATTCATTGGCGTCATTAAATTTAGGTTCTCATTGTGACACGGGAAAAACTAGAGGTGGACTTGTTTTTCAAGGATTGCGCTTGGTTAGAAAAATAAAAGGAAATTAAGTTCAAGTTATTTATGAAAAAAGAGATGCAAACGTTAAGGGTGTTTGCATCTCTTTGAAAATGGCACTTGAACTTTGTTATTATGCGCCCGTGAGTTCCTTGGCCTTCGCCTCGATTTCGGCAATGGCTTTTTTTCTACCTTCGGCAGAATTCTCGTTCGCGAGCACGATGTTTACGAATACAGATCCCGCCACCACGGCGTACACGTGCTTGCACAGCACCTTGGACTGTTCACCGTTACGGATGCCGAAGCCGCCGAGCACCTTCGCGCCGCCCTTGGCGACGGTATCAATGAAGTCGAGGGTGGCCTGGTCGATGACGGTTTCGCTTCCGGTAGTACCCGCGCGGAGAGCCGCGTAGATGTACTTGAAGCCCTTGGACGCCATCGTCTCGAGGCGTTCCTTCGTCATGGACGGGGCCGCCACGGGAATGTTCTCGAGGCCATGCTTTTTGCAGGCTTCGGTGAGGCCTTCGTCGCAGTCGAACGGAAGGTCGGGAATGATGCAGGCGGACACGCCCGCGTCCTTGCACATCTTGACGAAGTTCTCGACGCCCGGAGTGAAGGCGAGCGAGCCGTAGGTCATGATGTAGATGGGCGTTTCGGGGTGGCGTTCGTGAATCTTCTTCACGACTTCGAGCCCCTGCTTGGTGGAGTAACCCTTCTCGAGGGCGACGGTAGATGCCGTCTGGATGGCAGGACCGTCGGCGCTCGGGTCGCTGAACGCGAGCTGGATTTCGAGGATGGAGGCACCGCCCTTCACGAGGGCGTCTGCGATGGCGACGGACGTTTCCGCATCAGGGAAACCCGCGATAAGATGTGACATGAGGTTGATCATTTTAAACCCTTACTTATTCATAATTTCTGCGTCGTGAATGTCTTCGTTGTTCTCGAGGCGCTTGAGTTCGGCCTTCAGGAATTCCTTCCATTTTTCGGGGCGGAACACCGGACTCGTGATGAAGATGTCCTTGTCGCCGCGGCCGCTCATGTTGATGACGAGCGCCTTGTCCTTCGGCAGTTCCTTCGCGATTTTCATGGCGGCGGCACCGGCGTGGGCGCTTTCGAGAGCGAAGAGGATGCCTTCGTTACGGGCGAAGAACTTCACGGCCTCGAGGGCTTCCTTGTCGAGGATGGCGGTGAATTCCACGCGGCCAGATTCCCCGAGGGCGGCGAGTTGCGGACCGATGCCCATGTAGTCGAGGCCGGCAGAAATGGAGCGCGTCGGCATGGACTGTCCGTCTTCGTCGATGAGGAAGCGGCTCTTGTAACCCTGCACGATTCCTTCGCGGCTCGCGTTGCCCGTCATGCGGGCGGCGTTCTCGCCGACGTTCGGGCCGATACCACCGGCTTCAGCGCCGATGAGACGCACGTTCTTGTCTTCGATGAACGGGGTGAACACGCCGATGGAGTTGCTTCCGCCACCGACGCAGGCGACCACGGCCGCGATGTCGATATTGCGCTCGGCAGCCTGGCGCTTGACTTCTTCGCCGATGACCGACTGGAACGTACGCACGATATCCGGGAACGGGGCCGGGCCGAGAGCGGAACCGAGCACGTAGTGGGTGTTCTTGAAGTTGGTGGCCCAGTCGCGCATGGCCTCGTTCACGGCGTCCTTCAGGGTGCGGCTGCCGCTAGTGACCGGGACGACCTTCGCACCGTACATTTCCATGGTCGCCACGTTCGGCTGCTGGCGCCGAACGTCGACTTCGCCCATGTACACCACGCATTCAAGCCCGAGCTTGGCGCAGGCGGCGGCGGTGGCGAGCCCGTGCTGGCCGGCACCCGTCTCCGCGATGATGCGGGTCTTGCCCATCTTCTTGGCCAAGAGGCACTGGCCAATGGCGTTGTTGATCTTGTGGGCGCCCGTGTTGGCGAGGCCTTCGAGCTTGATGTAAATCTGCGCGCCACCCAAGAGTTCGGTAGCCGTCGGGGCGAAGTACAGCGGGGTCTCGCGCCCGATGTAATCGCGCTGGATAATACGGAGCTCCTCGAGGAATTCCGGATCGTGGATGTACTTGTTGAAGGCTGCCTCGAGGTCGTCGAGCGGGCGACGGATGATTTCGGCAACGTACTTGCCGCCGAACTTGTCGAAGAAACCGTTGTTTGATGTTGTGCTCATATTCGCGCTCTGGGTTAGGATTAAAGGGTAAAAAATTAAGGCTTCCGGTGAGTCCGAAAGCCTTTTACAAACGTTTTGATGAAATCGGCAAAACCGGACTCTATGTTCTAGAGCCCCACCACCAACGGTTGAAACGGATTGCTGTATTCATCATCATGCCCAAAATATAGGAACACCGGTCTGTCCTGGCAAGGGACCCGCCCGAAAGTCGCAAAAAAAATGCCCCGCACTTGCGTGCGGAGCAGAACAAACGAGGAGGTACTGCTAATAATTACTTCACGAAGCTGGCGGGCAGCGTGAACTGCTTCAGGAACGGCCAGCCGATGTTGCCATCGCCCTGTTCGTGGCCACCGCCCTGCTTGGTGCAGAGCACGACCTTCACGCCGTCCATGCAGTTGGAGTATTCGTCGCAACCATCTTTGTTCTTGGACGGAGAGCCGGTGCAGCCGTCTGCTTCTGCCCAGTACTTGAAGGTGCCTTCTGCGCCGAGGAAGTTCAAACCATCGTTGTAGCCGCTATCTCCACCCTGGTATTTGCAGACCGGGTCTGACGTGCCGCGGAAGTTGATGACAGCAATTGGACGTGTCTTCTTGCACTGGGCGCTGTTGGTTCTGTTCAGGTCCATAGCTGCCGGAGCAACTGCGGCGAAGACATCGGGCATCATGCAGGCCACGTGGTTACTCATGCCGCCACCCATGGAGAAGCCTGCTGCGTAGATGCGCTGCGGGTCGATGCAGGCTTTTTCTCTGACATACTTGATCATTTCGCGAGTGAACTCAAGGTCATCGTCGTTGGAGCAGCACGGGCCGACGTTCCAACCCGGGCCCATCGTTTTGGTGGTGCCTTGCGGGTAGAGCGAGATGACGCCTTCCTTGTCGGTGAGTGCTTTGTACTTCGTGTCTCTCATCTGACCATCGCTGCTGCCACCAATTGGGTGATAGTCAATGAGCAGCGGTACGGCCTGGTCGCCCTTGTAGGTACTCGGCACATGCATGATGAATGTGCGCTTGCCCGAACTGCCTTGGACGGTCAAACTTACCGTCTCGTCTTTGCCGCCTATTGCGGTCTTGCCGGAGCAGTCGATAACGGGTGCCTCTACGCTGCTCGAAGAGGGAGGCGGAGGTGTGACAGAAGAACTCTGGGGCGGCTGGACCGAGCTGGAACTGGCCGGCGGATTGGAACCGGGTTCCATAACGATGTGCACGCCGGTTTCGACTTCGGCCTTTGCCTGGTAGGTGGCGTTCTTGTAGCCTTCCTTGGAGAACTGCAAGAACGGCAGCGGGTCGCCTTCTTTCTTGAGGGACTTGACGCCCTTGTCGGTCACCATAAAGGTGCTGTTGCTGCGGTCGCTGTTAATGTGGATGAACTTCGCTCCCTTGGCGAGATCGCCCATGTTGAGAGAAACGATTCCCTGGATATTCTCGAGATTGCGTTCCTTGAGGACCTTGCCAAGCGCATTGATTATGGACACCTTGAGGTCTCTTGCGTCCACGTTATAAATGGTAAGCATGTTGCCATCCATGTGGATCGACATGCTGGCAGTCTTCGTGCCGAAGAGTGAGGAATTATCGTCACTGATGGTGAACTTACCGTCGTCGGCGGTAGAGGCGGAAACGCCCGCAAAGTTGAACGAATTGATGGCGACTCCACCCAGGGGTTGGCCCTGCTGCGTGGTGACGACACCGGAAATGCTCCAGGCGAAAGCCAGGCTGCTCGACATCGCTATTGCGCTAGCGATGCCCATGATTTTAGAAAACGTCATTTTTCTTGCTCCTTTTTTTGCCAAACACGTAACCATACATCACCAAATTTACCATTTATAATGAGCCCTCAAATGTAAATTTTTATTCGTTTACATTTTGTAAATGGCAAATTTAGCCAAAAAAAGGCACTTTTTACAGACTAGAGCCTTTGGCTTTCCTTTGCGAGACGAAAAGTTCCATTTTTCTTACGAAATTGCCTTTTTAAGGGCGTTTTGCACAATGGCTTTTTCCGGCTATGTAAACTTTTGCTTATGGACAAACTGTCAATGGAATAATTTCGGGCGTAAGGAAAATGTCCTGTTGGGGGAGGTAGTTTTATAATGTGCCTGCATGGGATGTGCCGGCCACAATCATAAAAAAGGATGTGGATATGAAACAGATTATCTCTACATTGACCAAGACGATGGCGGTTGCTCTTGCCGCGTCGAGCTTCTCTTTTGCCGGTCCTGGTCTGGCTGACGGTGCTGCCAAGTTCGTCGGCAACATTACGACCCGCGGTCAGGTCCGTAGCGACTTTACGGAGTTGTGGAACCAGATTACTGCCGAAAACGAATGTAAGTGGGCTTCCATTGAAGGTACCCGCGGCCGCTACAACTGGAGCGGTTGCGATGCCGCCTACAACTGGGCGAAGCAGAACGGTGGCCACTTCAAGTTCCACGCTCTCGTGTGGGGCTCCCAGTACCCGAACTGGCTGAACGGCCTTAGCACGGCTGATACCAAGGCTGCCATTACGGCCTGGATGGACGCCGTCAAGGAACACTACCCCGATCTCGAAATGATCGACGTGGTGAACGAAGCTATTAAGAGTGGTGGCGGCTATCACTCTCCGTATGGCCAGAACAACAACATCATTCCGGCTCTCGGTGGCGACAACGGCAACTACGAATTCGTGACCACGGCCTTCAAGATGGCCCGTGAACGTTGGCCGGATGCAATCCTGATTTACAACGACTACAATACTGTCCAGTGGCAGAAGAACGAAGGTATTGACCTCATCCAGAAAATCAAGAAAGCTGGTGCTCCGGTGGACGCCTACGGCTTGCAGGCCCATGACATGATGACCCAGGGCGGTGGTCAGGGCGGTACCGGTGGTGGCGGCGGATGCTTGAACATCAACACGCTGAAAAGCGTTCTTGATGAAATCTGGCAGAAGACCCAGACCCCGATGTTCATTTCTGAATACGACATCGGCACCGAAAATGACAATACCCAAAAGCAATGCTATCAGGAACAGATTTCCCTGTTCATGGAAAATGAACACGTTGCCGGTATCACTCTTTGGGGCTACATCTACGGTGCGACCTGGGTGACCAACGGTAACTCCGGTATCATCAAGGATGGCAAGGACCGTCCGGCCATGACATGGCTCAAGGATTACCTCTCCAAGAACAAGGGCGTCAACACGACTGGCCTTCCGACGGGCGAACTGACTCAGGTCGATCCTGAACCGCAGCTCCCGTTCAAGGGCGAAGCCTTCGCTATCCCGGGCAAAATCGAAGCTGAAGATTTCGACATCCCGGGCAAGGGCAAGAACGAAGACGGAACTTCTAACCAGTCTTACTACGATGCAGATTCCGAAAACCATGGCACCTCCAATTACCGTAAGGATACCGGCGTTGACCTGTACGAAAAGGCGACTGGCATCGTCGTGGGCTACAACAGCGAAGGTGACTGGCTCGAATACACTGTTGACGTGAAGGAAGCCGGTGAATACACCTTCTTCGCAGCCGTGGCTGCCGCTGGTTCTACCTCCAGTTTCCAGATGTCTATCGATGGCAAGGAAATCACCGATAAGATCTCCGTGCCGGCTGCATCTTCTGGCGAAGACAACTACGAAGACTACAACAAGGTTTCCGCTAACGTGACCCTCACGGCCGGTAAGCATATCCTCCGTATGGACGTGACCGGCGCATGGTTCGACGTCGACTACTTCACCTTCGTGAAGGGCGCTAACGCGACCGATCCCGAACCGATTGGCGGTGACGATCCTCCGCATGCAATCGCTGTCGGCCAGCATCTGGATGTGAACCAGCTTCAGGACTACTATGTCATCGACCCGATGGGTGTCCAGATGGGTGTGATGAGCGCCTATGGCTTTGCGGCTGCCGGAGAAATCCTCCAGAGCTCCAGCATGGTCAAGTCCGCCGGTGTCTACTACCTGCGTAACCGCCGCACCGGCGAAATGCAGAGCGTCCGCGTGACCCGCTAACAAGAACTGTTATCCATACACCTAAAGTCCCCCGAGGTTTTGCTTCGGGGGCTTTTTTTCTAGATTTGGCCCTACGATGGCAGACACCACATTGACAACCGCCCCGAAGAAGACCGCGTACTTCCCCGCGATCGACGGGCTTCGGCTTCTTGCGAGCATAAACATCGTGATGCTCCACTTGGGCAGTTCGAATGCGCTCGCCTACATGGCGGACTACAAGTGGCTCATGCCTATCGTGAGCGCGCCTGCGTTTGCCGCGGGCATATTCTACGTTTTCGCGGGCTTCCTTTTTGCAAGCAAGTTCAGCGATCCGGACCGCCGCATTCCGGTAATCCCGTTCATGTTCGCCCGCATTGCGAAACTCTACAGGCTTCACTTCTTCATGACGCTCTTGATGTTCGTGGT
The DNA here is from genome assembly GCF_017551775.1 of Fibrobacter sp. Taxonomy (NCBI): domain Bacteria; kingdom Pseudomonadati; phylum Fibrobacterota; class Fibrobacteria; order Fibrobacterales; family Fibrobacteraceae; genus Fibrobacter; species Fibrobacter sp. The sequence continues at coordinate 11,519 of NZ_JAFZKX010000043.1, forward strand.
GCTCGTATTCAAGTTCAGCGGCTATACGCACCTGCCTTCTTTCGGCGAAATCGGGGACTGCGCCTCGAAGGGCCTTGCCGCGATGACGCACCCCTGGCGGAGCCTGCTTCTGCACCTCTCGCTTACGTGGTCCATCGTGCCCGATTTGGGCATGAAGCTGAACGAACCCAGCTGGTCGCTGACGAGTTTCTTTTTGTGCTATGCCATCACGCCTTGGTTCAGCCGCTGGCTGTTCAAGCGCAGCCGCCGCACCCTCTGGATTCTGTTCGGCGCCGTGTTCGTCCCGGGGATACTCTGGGCGGCGACTTTTGGGCTCACGGGCGACCTGTGGTTCGCCGGCTATGGCGAAAAATACAGGTTCTTCCACATGTTCGCGCCGGTACGCGTGTTCGAGTACATTTTCGGCATGGTCATCTTCCGCCTGTATGCCGAAGGCTGCTTCGAGTTCCTCAAGAAGGACTACGTGAGCGGGATAATGCAGGCGCTTCTGCTTGCGGCCCTTTACGGGAGCCTGTTCCTCATGTCGCCGGCCTACAACCCGGGCGTGAATTACTTTATCCACCATAGCGTCGCCGTGTTCATCTACGGGCTGTTCGTGCTGTCGCTCCTTTCGGGAAAGGGCTTCATGGCGCGCTTCTTCTGCATAGGCATCGTCCGCAGGGTGGGCCGCGCGAGTTTTTATCCGTACCTCATACACCTTCCGCTCATCACGATTGCGTGGGGTATCTGCAACTTGAATTCCCCGAAGAATACGATTTTGTTCATGCTGTTCGTCTACACGGTGAGCACGCTTTATATGGAATTCAAGACTTGGCGCCGCAAGCGCAATAAGAATAAAGTGTGATTCATCGCACGGAACGGCAACCCGCTTTGAAACTTTTTGTTTACGAAGTGGGCTTTTTGGCCGTATGCAACGGAATTATTACATCTTTACGGGGTGCAATACTCCTCGAGTTCAATTATATTTAAATTCGGGTGGGAAAACCAAAAAATGAGGATGTAGATGAAAAACTTCATTAAAGCAACAATGTGCGTGGCCGCTCTGGCTGCGACGACGGCGATGGCGGGCTCGTTCCCGTTCCCGCAGAACATGAAGAGCCCCAACGGCTATACGATTCCGTTTGCAAATACGGACATGATCAAGGACCACTATAGTAAGTGGAAAAAAGCCTGGTACGATGCAAGCCAGGGTTGGATTCTCGCTCCTGAAGGAACTTGCTCGACGGTTTCCGAAGCCATTGCCTACGGTATGTTGATTACCGTGTACATGGATGACCAGCAAATATTTGACAAACTCTATGGCACATGGAAGTCCAATGGCGGTAATGGCGCCGGTATGAACTGGCGTGTCGGTTGTAATGGCGGCTCGGGTTCTGCCTCCGACGCTGACTTCGATGCAGCCCTCGCTCTTGTGATGGCTTCCAAGCAGTGGGGCGGATCCTACCTGAACGATGCCAAGACGCTTATTGGCTGGATGGCCACGAATGACATCAGTAGCAATCACATCAAGCCGGGTAACCAGTGGAACGATGCGTTCAACCCGAGCTACGCGACGACGGCAAACTTCAAGGTGTTCGAAAAGGTAAATAGCAGCTGGTCCTCCAGCATCGCCTCGACGGCTTACTCTGATTTGACTGCTTGCCGCAATTCTTCTACGGGCCTTGTTCCGGACTGGTGTGACTGGAACAGCCACAAGCCGACCAAGACGAGTGCCTCTGTGCAGCAGGCCGAAGCGGCCGGCTTCTTTGACGATGCCGCCCGTACTCCGTGGCGCATGGCCTGGGCCTACTATTGGTTCGGCGACTCCGAAGCCAGGAAGTTCAACGAAAAGATTTCCAACTGGCTCATCCCGACTACCCACACGGGCAGTGGCGTGAACTCCGGTTATTATATCGATGGCGAACCCGAACTTTCTGAGAAGCGCAGGTTTGCTTCTTCTACGTTCACCGGTGGTCTCGGTCTTGCGACTTCTTCTGTCGAAAGCTCCGAAGCCAAGGCTTATATGGAGACCGTCTATAACTTCCTCGCCAAGAAGACGAGCTGCGAGAAGGCTAACGGCTGTGGCGAAGGTTCGAACCCGGGCGAGAAGTACTACCCCTCGACTCTTAATCTCCTCTACCTGCTCCTCATGACGGGTAACATGCCCAATCTCTACGATATGAGTGGCTTTACCAAGTTCACACCGGACCCGAGCCTCGCCACGAGCATTTCGGATGCCGAAGGCGAACAGATGGCTTCCGGTGATTCCACGGTCGGTGTTTCCGGCTTCTGGAACTGGGGTGCATACCACGACAAGCTCGGTATCGGTACGAAGATGTCTCCGGATTCGGGCTCCTCTCCGCTTTACAAGAGGAATTGTGAAATTACTGCCGACGCTTCCATGGAAATCGGTCCGGAACCGGAATGGACTGCCGAAGCCGCTGCTGCCGGTACCCTCAAGTACCCGTCCGCCGGTATCGCGATGTCCTTCCTCTCTGACGACAAGAAGGGTGTCGACCTTACGAAGTTCAATGTCAAGGCAGTGCGCGTGACCATGAAGGCCTCCGGCCCCATCCGCATGGCGACCCTTAGCGAAATGACTGCCGAGGCCGGTGCCGAACCGGGTACCTTTGTGCCTAATTCTGATGATTACAAGACTACGACATACGACTTGACCCCGCTAAGTTGCGGGTTTAAGGGCTTCGATGACCCGAATGCTAAGTACGAGGGAGGTCTCCTCGATTGGGTGAACCAAAACGACGCTCCGATGGGTGAGGATATCTTGAAGACCTTCAAGGGCCTCAAGTGGGAAGTCAAGGATGCCGCAGGTGGCATTGGTTCCCTCTCCATCAAGGCTGTTGAATTCATCGACGATAGCGGCAACGTTATCGACCCCGAGAAGATTACCGGTATCAAGGTTCCGGATCCTCAGTGTGGTACGGGTCCGGGCCCGGAATCCTTCGTGCAGCGTTCGTTCGTTTCGGGCGTGAAGGTTATCGCTTCCGGTAACCAGGTCCATGTGCTCGGCGCTCAGGTCGGTTCCGACTACGCCGTGTTCAGCCTGCAGGGCAGGGTTGTCGCCTCTGGCAAGGTCCAGTGCGCTTCTCAGGGCATCACGGTCCCGAACAAGGGAACGTACCTGGTGCGTGTCGGTGGCAAGGTCCACACGATTGCCGTCAAGTAATCGACTGGTTCGAATTTGAAAAAGCCGCGGCCCTCGGGTCGCGGTTTTTTGTATATGGCTCTGCAGCATAAAAGCAGAGCCATGTTGGACAAGCAGAGCCATACTGGGCGCCTCGGTCATACGCTGTAAAGAAAGCTCGGGGGCGAAAAAGGAGATTGCATTAGCGTAAGTCAGCGCCCCCTCGCCGGCATGCTCAGCTCCAGATTGATATCTGGGGCTTCGCTTATGCCGCACGAAACTTGCCTACGACTCTCGGCTTTTGTATATGGCTCTGCAGCATAAAAGCAGAGCCATACTTAGCATGCAGAGCCATACTGGGCGCCTCGGTCATACGCAAGTGTACTTGCCTACGACTCTCGGCTTTTGTATATTCTTGGCGGGGAAAGACCCCTAGGAATTTTTGGAGCTTAATATGGATATTGGCGCACTTCATTTTCAGAATCCCGAAGCCTTCTGGCTGTTTGTTCTTGTTCCCGTCTTGATAGCTTTGTATGTCTACCGCCAGCAGCGCCGCAAGAGTACCATCAAGTTCCCTGCGCTTTCCATTGCGAAGAAGGCCGTGCCCAGCCGCCGCGTGCGCCTGCGCCACATTGTGCCTGCCTTGCGCCTGGCCGCCCTCTGCTGCTTCGTGGTGGCGCTTGCGCGCCCGCAGAACGCGATGGAAGTGGAATACACGAATACCGATGGTGTCGACATCATGCTCGCGCTCGACGTCTCAGGCTCCATGGGAACGCTCGACATGCTTACTCGTACCGAGCAGGCGAAACTCGGGGTGATGAACGCCGAACGCATCCTCAAGTCGGGCGACTACTGGAAATACAGCCGTATGGGCTATGCCCAGGTGGTGATTGCCGACTTCATCCAGAAGCGCCACAGCGACCGCATCGGTCTTTCGGCCTTCGGTAGCCGCGCGGTGACGCAGTGCCCGCTTACGCTCGATTACGGCAGCCTGCTCGAAATCTTGAAGGCGACTGACGAACTGGCGAAGGATTCCGTGATTGCGGGCCGTACCGCCATCGGCGATGGCCTCATGAATGCGCTCGCCCGCCTGCAGAAGTCCGAGGCTAAATCGAAGGTCGTGGTGCTCTTGACCGACGGACGCGACAATGCCAGCGTGATTTCGCCCGTGCGTGCGGCGGAAGTCGCTCAGTCGCTGGGCGTGAAGGTCTATACCGTAGGCGTGGGCAAGAAGAAGGGTAAGATTCTCGCCTTCCAGCAGAACCCGTGGACGGGTGAAATCTCGTGGGGCGAGCGCGACATCACGCCCGAGGAAGGTATCGACGAGACGACCCTCAAGTCGGTCGCCGCGAAGACGGGCGGCAAGTTCTACCGCGCCGAGAACAAGGAACAGCTCGAGGAAATCTATTCCGAGATTGATCAGCTCGAAAAGACCGAGATTGAGACGGTCGCTTACGCCCGGTATGCGGAAAAGTTCTACCCGTGGCTCCTCGCGGGTGCGATTCTCGTGCTTTTGGAATTGCTGCTTGCGAATACGCGCTTCGTGCGCATCCCGTAACGCCCGCCGGTCAGTGGCGGTAATCTAGATTCGTTGTATACGGAAAGCCCGTGCTACAGTTTCGTAGCGGGCTTGATGCAGTTCTTGTCGACCTTGTTCAGGAGCGCATCGATGGTGCGCGTCTCGGAAGTGCCGTATTCGGCCCAATGAATGCTGAAAGTGATTGGCCACGGACCGTCCGTAAAGTCCTGGTTCTCGGCGCTTGCCGCGATAGCCTTGTTCGTGAAATTCTCTATTTCGGAGAAATCGGAGCATTCGGCGACGATGGCGAATGTCGCCTTTTCGTAGTATGCGATGAAAAGACCGCGTCCGGAGCACTGCCGGCGCAAGAAGTCCGCCATTTTCTTGAGCGCGATGACGCCCGTGACCTTGCCGTGGAGCTTCTGCATCGTCTTGAAGTTGTCTATCTCGATTTTGATAAGGAAGAGCCTCTTGGCGGGGTTCTGACTCTGCGTTATTGTCTCCAGGTAAGACGAGAATTTGTTCGTGTTGTTGAGCCCGGTCGTTATGTCGATGGTGATGTTCTGGTTGGTCTTGAACAGGTAGAGGAACAGGGTGATGACGACGAATGCCGGGGACGTGATGGGGATGTAGTAGAACTTCGCCTGCAAAATTAGGGAGAACAGGGGAAGTATCATGGCGAACGAGAGCACATAAAGTTCACGCCTGCGGAACCTGTTGGTGCATTTTTTGGCCTGGGTGAGGCACAGGGCGGATGCCGAGACGATGTACACGACGGAAAGGATGTTCAGGAGGCCCCATATGACCGGATGCAGGATGATGGGCGTGACATTCAGGTGCATGAATGTTTCGACTATGGTGATGCCGCTGAAGATGATGCTCGGGAAAATGATGGGGATTAGCCATTTCCGCAACATGTAGGGGTTTGCGGATGTCGTATAGAATACGGACAGGAACCAGCTGCAGCCCATACAAATACAGGTGATTACCTTGATGCTGTTGACAATCCTGATGAAGGGGACGTTTGTCGAGGGGATGAAGAGACCGAGCGAGTTGAGGACGCAGAAGGCAATGGAAAAATCGACCAACAGTTGGAAACCGTGGGCCGCCTTGTCCAGAATGGCACGCTCAGCGTTGCCGTACCATATCATTGTTAGTACGATGACACTAATGATGTCTATTTCGATTATAAGAGATGTGAAATCCATACACATACCCCCAATAAGCAAAATATAACTTTTCTTTAACAACAATGTCATTTAATGATAAAAAAACTTAATTTTTGTGATTTTTTGGCAAATTAACGCAAAAATTGGGGCGAAATAGCCTGTTTTTTGTATATTCAGGGGGGCGCGGGTTTGAGTCCCGTTGTTTTGCCCCTTTGGAGGATGCGATGCGTTTTGCCGAGCCGAATTTTTTGTGGTGCCTGTTTACACTGCCGCTTTTCGCGCTTCTTTTCTACTATGCTTACCGCCGCCGTAAAAAGTTGGCTGCGCGGTTTGTGTCTCTCCCGATGCTTTCCAAACTCTCCACGAGCGTCTCTCCTTGGCGCAGGCTCGCGAAGGTCCTCATATTGCTGTTGGCTATCGCCTTCCTGTTCGTAGCGCTTGCGCGCCCGCAGTGGGGCCGCAAGATGGAACATATCGAGCGTCGTGGACTTGACCTTGTGCTGTTGCAGGATATTTCCCTTTCGATGCTTGCCGAAGACGTGAAACCCAACCGCCTCGTGCGCAGCCGTCATGAGATTTCCTCGTTCCTGGAGAGCCTTTCGGGCGACCGCGTGGGCCTTGTCGCCTTCAGCGGTGAAGCTCAAGTGATGGTCCCGCTTACGCTTGACTACGGTACCGTCCAGATGATGTTGCGCGAACTGAATCCGGGCTGGCTCATGCCGGGTACGAACCTCGAGAACGCCATCCGCAAGGGAATGAGCCTGTTCAAGAATTCCGGAGGCGCCGGCAAGTATTCGGTGATGATCCTCATGAGCGACGGCGAGGAACTTGAGGCCGCCGCCGTGAACGCCGCGAAGGAAGCGGCCGAAATGGGCATCAAGATTTATACCATCGGTATCGGTAGCCGCGAGGGCGTGCCTATCCCGGTGAAGACGAAGAACGGCGAGGTCGCCTACAAGAAGGATATGCAGGGCAATATCGTGACGACGCGTCTCGAAGAAGGCACGCTGCAAGAAATCGCGAGCGTGACCGGCGCGCTGTATTTCTACGCGTCTCCGGGCGAGTTCCAGCTGCAGAAGGTGCTGAACGAAATTGCGAGTCTCGAGAAGAAGGAACAGGCTAGCGACCGCATGGAAAATTACCAGGACCGCTACCAGATTTTCCTCGGGCTTGCCGCCCTCCTGTTCCTCATAGAGGCAGTCGTGTCGGAACGCGGCCGCCGCCGCAAGCAACTCGCCGGCAGATTCAGCTAAGGGTCTACGGTCTGGTTACTGGTCGCTGGTCGCTAGTTGCTGGATTTTCTGGCGGCAGGATGTTTGTTGCGGGTATGGCCCGCATGAATGTAGCGCGAGCGGTCTTTTATAAACTAAAAAACTAAAAGGTTCTGTGCGGACGCACAGAACCTTTTAGTTTTTTAGGAGGATAGAGAAGAGCCCTTCAGGTGGGTGTGTCTCTCTTGGAGACGGGCGGCTCGCCGAGGCGACACCGAGTAATAATCCACCGGAAGGGCTCTTTGACTAATATAAGGATTTTTTCCCGCACAGGATACCTGTACCGAAAAATTGTTATTCCAACTTGGAAGAACACGTTTTTGAGAAAAATAGGCATCCGGGCGGTACCATCGCGCGTTGATGAAAAATCTATATTATAAGACGATGCAAAAAGTTGAATTTATTATTGCCTGTATGGGGTTCGGGCTGGCCGGCATGGTGGCATGCTCTTCCGGGCCCGCTCCCGAGACCGAGACTCCGGCGCAGTCTGCTCCCGTTGCTGCAGAACCCGCCCCGGCGCAAACAGCTTCTGAACCTGCGCAAGCGGCGCCTGCTTCGGCAAACGCGCTCCCTGCCTCGTACAAGGACATCCAATATCCCGACTACAAGTACGTGGCTCCGTACCCGAAGGATTTCCGTGTGGAACTTGCCCCGGGCATCGCGGGCTACATCGTCGTGGATCGCAGCCTCCCGCTGGTGAACTTCACCGCGTATTTCGAGAATCCGCGCGTGCCGACCGATATCAAGGACGAGGCCGCGAACGAAATCGTGGGCTCGATGTTCCGTCGTGGAGGCGGTGCGGAAATTTCTGCGCATGCGCTGGATGATACTCTTGAATTTATAAGTGCGGGCCTTTCGACGTCGGTCGGGACCTGGGTCTCGAGCTTTAGCGTGAACAGCCTTACCAAGGATTTCCCGACGATGCTCGACCTTGCGCAGAAGGTGGTTTTGAAGCCCGCGTTCGACAAGGAACAGCTCGAAATCGTGAAGACGAATTTCGTTACCGCCTACGAGCAGCGTTTCGACACTCCGGCGAAGGTGCTTTCTTCGCTCCGGAACAAGGTGAACTACGTGCCTTGCCCGCGCCTGTGGGAAGCGAATGCCGACGAGTACAAGAAGGTCGCCGTTGCCGACCTTAAGCGCTTGTCGCAGGGTGCCTTCGCGAAAGGGCGCGTCGTTTTCGCTCTTTCGGGCGATATCGACCGCGATAGCGCCATCGTGGTGCTGAAGGATTTCTTTGACCGCTGGAATGCGGAACCGGCGAAGCCTGTCAAGGGCAAGCCGCTGTTCGATGCCCCGACACCGATTGCCTTCCTGAACAAGCCGGGAATCTATGTGGTGGACAAGGACATTACGCAGGCGAACATCTCGCTGAACCAGCCCTTCGTGAAGCGTCCGCATCCGGATTATTACCCGACGGCGGTCGCGAACTTCATTCTGGGCGGCGGCTCGTTCTCTTCGCGCCTCATGACGCGCGTGCGTAGCGATGAGGGTCTTGCTTACCATATCAGCAGCCGCGCCGGCAACGACTACCGCGATACCGCGATGATCACCATCGGCCTGCAGACGAAGGTGGAATCCGCGGCCCGTGCGCTGGAACTCATTTACGGCGAAATCGAGAAACTCGCGAAGGAAGGCCCGAGCGAAGAAGAACTTTCGATGGCGAAGAAGACGCTTGTCGAGAGCCTCCCGGGCGAATTCGATTCTCCGGCTTCGACCGCCACCATCTTCGCGAAGAACGAGATGATCGGGAAGACGTTCGACCATTACCTCGACTACGTGAAGGAAATCAACGCCGTTACCGCGGAACAGGTGAAGGCGATGATCGCGAAGTATTACGCGAAGGACAAGATGACGATTTCGGTCGTGGGTCCGGTATCCAAGCTCGAAAGCCTCAAGCCCTTTACCGTGATTCCGCTTGACAGCCTTGATTTCAGGTAGGCGCAGGATAGGTATGCAGAGAAAAGCCTGGACATATGCACCGCAGTTTATCGTCGCGATTCTCTTCGTGATGTTTTCGTGCGTAAGTTCTTTTGCGGGCGAATCCGAGAACATGCTCGGTGCCGATTCGGTGGTGCGCAACCAGCTGGTGAAAAAGCTTGGCAACGAAGACGACGTGCGCGCGCTCTGCTCTGGCCTCAAGAAGTGCCTTGACGTGGATTTCCGCGGGTGTTCCGCGGGCGATAAGCATCCCTGGCCGCACCTCAAGTACGACAACGAATACTGCGGTGTGTTCCGCGAGGTGGTGAAGCGCGGGTTCGAACCCAAGCCGGGTGTACCGATGGCCGAAGAAGTCTTTGCGAGGCTCGGCCGCAGGTACAGGGCCGTTTACGAGAACAAGGGAACGCTCATGCTGGGCGAGAACGTCATCAACTACCTGTTTGACAACATGCCCTTCACGGCCGACCTCATCAATGCGTATCTCGGGACGAACTACGAACTCGAATACACGAGCAAGAACCGCCGGTATTTCCGGGGGAGCAACGGCAGGAGCCTTTCGGGCGAGTTCTACTGGGCGCTGCAGGACAGTGCGGGACAAAAGCTCGGCATGCGCTACATGTTCTTCGGGTACGGACATGCGAAGGTCCTCAAGTGGTCGTTGCATGGAACCGCCATCGCATTCCTGGACATGGACGAAACTTCGGACAAGCACATTAATTACAAATTAACGGCAATCGTGTTTCCCGGCAATACCGTGCTGAATTCCATCATGCAGATGCAGGTTTTCAAGAACGTGGTGAACGACAAGATCGACCACATCGTGAGTGACATCAAGAAGTCATCGGGCCGCTATTTTGGCGGCGACAAGGAACCGATGCTCAATAACGCGAAATTGAAGTCTTTTGACAACGTGCAGTACGTAATCGATTTCGAAAACGTGGTGAACGGAGCCCCGTGGAGATTGGGTGATTTCGAAAAGTTGAAGAAGGAACGCGAGAAGCAGAGGCTCGAAAGCGTTCCCATAAAAGTTGACGATACAAGGATCCAGACAAAATGAGCGAAAACGTGAAAGAAGATCTCGAATCCCTCCTGGCCCGTGTCACCGAACGGCGCCGTGAACTTTTGACCGGCGTGGTGAACCGCCGCACGAGGCACTTTTGCATGGTGCTCGAAGACCTTTTCGACCCGCACAATATTTCGGCCGTCATCCGTACCGCCGAAGTGTTCGGCCTGCAGGACGTGCACATCATCGAAGAGGATAACGCCTACAGCGTGAACAAGTCCATCTTGAAGGGCAGCTACAAGTGGATGAGCCTGTACTTGTACAAGAAGCGCATGCTCTGCATGGAAAAGCTCCGCGCGAAGGGCTACAAGATTGCGGTTGCGAGCACGAACACCACGAATTCCGTGCTGGACCTCGACCTGAGCCAGCCCACCGCCTTCTACCTCGGTAGCGAATTCCACGGGAACCATCCGGATACGCTCGCCCATGCCGACTACGAATTCAAGCTGCCGCAGTACGGCATCACCGAATCGATGAACGTTTCGGTCGCGGGCGGCGTGCTCATGACCTACCTCGACGTTTATATGCAGAAGGAAGGCCGCGAAAAGTTCCTGTTGCCCCCGGCAGAAAGGGATGCCCTGCTGCGCGACTGGCTCGACCGCCACGTGAACGGCATCGAGAACAACAGCCCGATAGTGCGCGTGGAGGCCTAAGGACCCGAAAAATGGCGAACATGGGCCAAAAATCCCCTTTTCGTGTCGTCCCTCGCCCGTGTGTCGCGGGGAAAAAACTAATTTGAACCTAGAATGAAAAAGAATTCTGTCCTATACTTCTCTGTCGGCCTGGTCGTTCTCTTGGCTGTCGTGATACTCGTGTTCGGTATGTTCTTCCTGAACGAGAAGGACCCGCGCGAAACCTTCAATATTTTCTATCTGCGCTTTACCCAGGTGAGTACCCTGGTGCTCGACGACCCCGTGAAGGTCAATGGCGTCAAGATGGGTAAGGTAGAGGACATCAGCCTGGCCGGTCACCGCGTGGTGGTGCGTATCCGCCTGCGTACCGACGTGAAGATCCCGAAGGATTCCGAAATTCGCGTCCAGAACATCGGTATCATGGGTGAACGCCAGATTGGCATGATTTTAGGTGATGCCCAAAGCTACTGGGCACCGGGCGATACCATCAACGGTCAGTTTGATTCGGGTATTGCCGAAGCGCTCGGGCTTGCCGGCGAAGTTTGCGATAGCACGAAGGTTCTGCTTGAATCCGTGAAGGCGGCCTTGAACGGCACTATCGCGAGTCCGGATTTCCAGGAGCGTTTCCGCACCATCCTTACCAAGGCGGAATCTTTGGAAGACCGCCTGATGGTCATGGTCAACACGACCGATCCGCAGCTCAAGAAGAGCCTGAACAACTTGAACGAGGTGATGGGCAAGGTGGATGCGCTCGTGGATGGAGTCAAGCCGCCTATAGACGGCCTGTTTGCCAATGCCGACAAGGTCATCGGGAATGCCGACGGCCTGATGAACGAACTTGAGGGTGTTACCAAGCACCTGGATGAACTGATTGCCAAGGTGCAATCCCGTGACAATACGGTCGGTATACTTTTGTCCGACAGGAAGCTGCACGACGACCTGGTCAAGACGGTTCATTCGGCGGATAGCCTGTTCCGCGTGATTCTGCACGACGGGCTTGATGTCAATGTGGATTTCTTCTGAGGAAACGATGATAGAGAAGGTTCTCAAAGTCACGAATAAGCTTGGAATTCATGCAAGGCCCGCCGGGATGATTGTCGATATCACGGGCCCTGCGAAAAGCGACGTCACCATCGAGTTCGACGGCTCCAGGGCGAATGCCAAGAGCATCCTGAACGTCATGATGCTCGCTATTCCGGTCGGGTCCGATGTCCTGTTCGAAGTGGACGGCGAAGACGAACAGGAAGTGGTACAGAAACTGGAAACGCTCTTCCATGACAACTTCAACGAAGAACCCTGCTGATAATGGGGGAACCGCCGCGCCTTCCGGCAAGAAGTCCGAAAGGCGGGTCCTGGTAGGTATCCCTGCGTCGCCCGGCTATGTCATGGGGCGCGCGTTCCAGGTGGCAAGCCGCGAGATAACGGTTGTTGAAGAATCCATTCCCAAATCTAGGGTTGCCGCGGAAGAGGAAAAGTTCCGCAAGGCGATAACCCGCACCTCCAAGGAGATTTCGCAAATCAAGGAAATCTCCGAAACCCGCACCGGCGTGCACGACAGCTTGATCTTTGCGACGCACCTGATGATCCTGCAGGATCCGGGACTGGTGAACGGGACCCTGAACTTGATCCGCAAGGAACGCAAGAGCGCCCGTTGGGCGTTGCATGTGATTCTGGGCGGTTACATCGATAATTTTGAAAAGATTGATTCGCCCGCGATGCGCGACAAGGCGGCGGACCTGCGCGACCTGCACAACCGCCTCATGGCGGCGATGGAAGACACCGAACCTGCCTTGGAGGAAGTCTCCACCGAAGACGGCGCCGTGATCGTGGCGCACGAGGTTTTGCCGAGCTTCTTGATGGCGCTCAAGCCCGGACAGGCGCGTGCTCTCCTGATGGATACCGGCGGACGTACGAGCCACGTGGCGATTCTTGCCCGCTCCCTCCAGATTCCGGTCGTCTCCGGCCTGAGGAACGTGGCCGCGGTCGTGAAGACCAACGATACCCTTATCGTGGACGGCTCGGGTGGCCTTGTCATCGTGAATCCGAATGAGGACGACATCCGCAAGTTCCACGAGCGCCAGGAAGTATTCGAACGCCAGCGCCGTGAACTGTTCACCATGCGCCGGCTCGAACCGATGACCCGCGACGGCAAGTACATCACGCTGCACGCGAACGTCGAACTCCCGAACGAGGCCGCCAAGGTGATGGACTACGGGGCGACGGGCGTGGGCCTGTACCGTTCGGAATTCCTGTTCTTGCAGTATGCAGCCCCGACGGAAGAAGAACAGACGGAAGCCTACACGCAACTTCTCGACGCGCTCTCTCCGTGCCCGGTGACGATAAGGACGCTCGATGCGGGCGGCGACAAGCTCGTGTCCGGCATTACGGCGACGAGCGAGGCGAACCCGTTCATGGGATGGCGGTCCATCCGCGTGTGCCTCGACCGAGTGGATATTTTCTGCACGCAGCTGAAGGCGCTTCTCAAGGCGAACGTCAAGGGAAACTTGCGTATCTTGCTGCCGATGATTTCGGGTCTCGACGAACTCCGCAAGGCGAAGTCCTACATAAAGCGCTGCTCCGAGGAACTGAAGGCGGAAGGCTTCGAATGCGCTCCGGTGAAGGTGGGCGTGATGATCGAAGTGCCTGCCGCGGTCGTGCTCGTGGACATGCTCGCGAAGGAGGCTGACTTCTTCAGCATCGGTACGAACGACCTTATCCAGTTCACGCTCGCGGTCGACCGTACGAACGAACTCATTTCGGACATGTTCCAGCCGCACCATCCCGCGATATTGAAGATGATTTACCAGACGGTGAATGCGGCCCACAGGGAAGGCATCCCGGTGGCGGTCTGCGGCGAAATGGGTTCCGACCCTATCAGCGTTCTTCTGCTTGTGGGGCTCGGTGTCGATGAACTTTCCATGACGCCCTGGAGCGTTATGGCGACGAAGAAAATTATCCGTTCCATCAACTTCGAGGAAGTGCGCGAGAGCGCTCTCGCCGTATTGCAGATGGACGACGCCAACAGCGTGAACGGATACATGTACAGGAAGTACGCACAGACAATTACCGACCTCGGCATTTCGAGCTTTATCGGCCAGGTCGCGAACGAATCGGCGAAGTCCTGATTCTTGGAGGTGTGAATGTCGTTTTTTAAATCGGTGCTTTTCCGCCGTTTTGTTCCTGTTTTGGGATTGATTGTCGCATGCCATGCCTCTGGCGAGAATGGCGACAAGCCCGCGGACGGAACGCTTGGCGGGAACGCTTCGACCGACGGAAGCGCGCTGGCGGTTCCCGAGAACCCGTATGCTGGGCTGGAACAGATTGCGTCTGCCGATTTCCATAACCGCGTCGTGCGTGCGGACCGCGCGAAGAAGAGCATGGAAGATACGACCCTTGCGACGAACGTGCGCGATTACGCGAAGGCAGCTTACTTCTACTATACCGAAAATTGGGACAGCGCCTATGCGGCCTACGACGGCCTGCGCGCCCGCGACCCGAAGCTGGAATCCGAAGTCGTGCTCCGCATGGCGAGGTCCAGGTTCAACCAGGAAGATTTCTCCGGAATGCGTTCGGCGCTTGCGTTGGGCAAGAAGTTCGAGAAGAACGCCGTGTTTGCGAAAACTGCGGCTCGGCTCCGCGTGGAAGCCGCCCTTGCGGATTCGTCGCTGAAGGAATCATCGCGCGCCGACTCCCTGAAGGCTTTCTTGGACAAGTACCCCAAGGGCGACGATGCCGCGGTGCTCAAGTACCGCTATGCGATGTATTTAGAACAAAATAAGCAACAGAAGCAGGCGAAGCGTCTTTACATGCAGTTGCTTGCGACATCGACGCCGTACCGCGATTCTGCCTTTATCGCAGTCCGCAGGCTCCGCTCGGTGCAGGCGGCCCCGGAATCGCTTGCCGAGAAGGTCGCATACGCCAAGATGGCCTGCGCGAAGGACGAGGCGTCGAACTGCATGGGCCTTTTGGATTCCATCGCGATTATGGACCGCGATATGGTGCAGTCGCAGCCGGAAACCGCGGTGGCGCCTTCGACGGATTCCCTGCAGGCGCTGTTGCCGGCAAGTACGCTCGATATGAATACGCGAATCGTCTTGTGGGAAAAACGCGGCAATGCCTTGAAGGCCCTGAACCGCACCGACGAGGCGGCGAACCAGTTCAAGTTCCTCGTGGATTCCGTGGAGGCGCGCCCCGTGTGGATCCAGGCGGCACTCCGCCTGCTCCGTAGCGCTACCAAGAAGAACACGAAGGAAATCCGCCGGCTCGACGCGATGCTGCAGGATGCGAGCCAGTTCAGCAAGGAAAACGCGAACAACCTGTGGGTGAAGGGCTTCGAATACGAGCAGAAGGAAAATTACGACAGCGCGGTGGTGTGCTTCAAGAAGTTGGCCAATCCGCGTTTCAAGAACAACGTAAAGCGCCAGTGGGCGAAGTTCCGCATTGGCTTCATCTACTTCAAGCAGGAAAAATGGGCCGAGGCCGAGCAGGCGTTTATCGAAGCGACCAAGGAACCCTTCCTGTGGAGCGGCAGCGGCGCCCGCATGTTCCTGGGCGATACCTACATGAAGCTGGGGAAGGATTCGCTCGCTCGCGAGGCCTACCTCGACTGCATCCGCGATTTCCCGCTGGCCTACTATGCGCACAAGAGCCGCATGAAGCTGGTGGAATACAAACTCATGGAAGCTTCCGAGGTGCCGTATGCCCGCGGGATTGCGATGTCGCCCGAAGAGGCGCTCGCCTGGGTGCGCAACCTCCAGAAGAACGAGAAGGCCGACCCGACGTATACGCCGGAGCGTTACAACCGCATCAAGACGCTTTTCCAGTACGGGTTCAGCGACGAGGCTTTCGCCCTGTACGACGAGGCGCGCAAGAAGAATGCGAAGCGGCTGGATTTCTTGTACGAATACGGCAAGCTGTTCTACGACATGGGCGAGATTGCCGCGGGTTACAGGCTCGCACGCCAGTTCCAGGCCCAGATAGACCGCCGCAAATTGATGGCGCCTCCCATCGACGTGCTGCATTATCTGTTCCCGGTGCCGTACACGGACCAGGTGAAGTTCCATTCCGGATCGCGCATCGACCCGTTCTTCGTGTACAGCGTGATGCGTCAGGAATCCATATTCGATTACCAGATTACATCGCCTGCGGGCGCGTGCGGGCTGTTGCAGATTATGCCTGCGACCGGCAAGATGCTCGCGAAGCAGGAAAGCCTGGAAACCTTCGACCCTTCGCAACTGTATAACCCGTACATGAATATCAGGCTCGGCATCCGCTACCTCGTGGACCTGAAGGCGCAATACAGTGACGATTACATGTATGTGCTCGGGAACTACAACGCGGGCCCGAAACCCACCAAGCGCTGGCAGGCCGCGGGCGAAGGCAAGCCCTGGGATATCCGCGCCGAGGAAATCAGCTACTGGGAAACCCGCGACTACGTGAAGCGCGTCATGGGGAACTACTGGATTTATCAAGAAATTTATGACGGGATTTAGGTAATGCTTTTCCTTCTTCTAACAATCGGCCCTGCGTTCCTTTTTGCATGCGGAAACATCCTTGAGAAGTCGGGGGTTTCCACTGTCGGCAAGCTTACCGGCGGCACGTCCAGGCCCTGGGAATTTTTCAAGGGTGTCATATCGAATAAGTTCTGGTGGCTGGGAATCGGCTGCTCCGTCCTTGCTACGGTCGGCTACTACATCGCGATGGCGCGATACGACCTTTCGCAGGTGCAGCCCATGATGGTCTTGAACCCGGTGCTCACCGCCCTGATGGGGTTCTGCATTTTGAAGGAGGCGCTGACGAAGCGCATCGTGGTGGCCATCTGCTTCGTGGTGGCGGGTCTCCTGTATTCCGTTGAGAACCTGGGTGAATCTACCGGGATGCAGAATGTAGCCCTCCTGTGGTCTTTCGCGGGCGCCCTTTCCTTTGTGGCGCTCCTTGCCCAGTTCCTGTGCAAGAACCGCGAAATGACGGACTCGCTCATTATGGGGATTGGGTTCGGGCTTTCTGCCGCGTTCTACAAGAGCGTGACGATGGACTTTGACCTCGATAACGTGGACATGTCCTCTATTTTGGGGCTGCTGCTTGACCCGCGCGTGTGGGGCTACGTGTTCACCTACGGTATAGCCTTCCTCTATTCGCAGATTTCCTTCTCGCGTGGCCGCGCCCTTTTCATCGTGCCGTTCAGTGCCGCGGTCGGTGCCGCGGTGCCCATTCTTGCCGGTGCGGTCGTTTTTTCCGAAGCCTTCCCGATAGGAAAGATTATTTCGGTGCTCTTGGTTTTGATGGGGGCGGCCCTTTTTGTGGTCCGCAGGCCCAGACGCAAGAAGTAGAACAACTTGGATTAGGGGCGGTGTGTCGTAAAATTCCGCTCCGGCCTTTTTTATATATATTAAAAACGGATGATTAAGGCCGTTTTGAGGAAGGGCTTGTATGGGGCTCTATTCTTTTTTATTCCGACGATGTCATTGTCGGGGTGTTCCGGTGATACCTCAAATTCGTCGGATGTGGAGCTATCGGAAAGCAGTTCTTCTGTGGGTGCGGCGGATTTACTTCCCGATGTCGGCATTTCTGTGAAGTTTACCGAGGTCGATCCTGTCAATATATCGTATAAGGACCATGAAGGCGATGATGACGGCTGGGTGGAACTGGCCAACAATTCTGCTGATACGGTCGACTTGTCCGGAATGTTCTTGACGGATTCGAAAGAGAATCCGGAAAAATGGAAACTCGGGAACGTGGTTGTTCCGCCTTACTCGTTCCTGGTGATTTTCATGTCGGGAAAGAACTATCCCGATTACGTGATGCCGCACGATTCAGTGGATATGATTGGTCATGGATGCTGGACTTGGACCGATGCGCAGAGCGACCCGCCGGGTTATAGCTACGCGGACCCGCTGGAAGGCCAGAGAAAAAATTGTTTTGGAGAAGGTGGCAAGACCCGATTTGGGGCGGTCATGAAGCTGGGTGATAACGAGGAACTGGGGTGGTCGTCCATCGCGGTGTTCGTGGGTACGGGAAGTTCCAATCCGGAAGACGTTCTCGATATTTCGAAGACGAACGAGATTTTGATTCAGGCCTACATCACGCAGGATAGGAAGGTTTCTTTCCGGTTGACGCAGCCGGATGTGGATGACTGGAAAGGGTACGAAATCATATTGACGGGAACGGGGGATTCTTCGACAGTCTACCGCACGGCAGTCCCGACGGGGTCGACGTTCCCCGATCTTGCGAACATTTACGGTACCCGTATGAGTCCGGAGGCGAACGAGACACAGGAAGTTACGGTAAAAGTTTTTAGCTATATCGCGCGTAACAGTGGACATGAACCGCATGCGAACTTTAAGCTGAACAAATCAGGCGGCTCGCTTTACCTGATGAATGCCGAGCACGTGATTGTGGATTCCATCGCCTACCCGCATGTACCTGTGGGCATGACATGGAGCATGGGCGGCTTGAACGGGGGATTGGGTTTTGGCTATGCGGAACCGTCTCCATATGGATTGCCGTTTGCCGACGTGAACGAGAATCGCTCTCCCGCCCTGGACACTCTGGCGGATTTGCCGCCTTCTGGATTCTTCAAGGAGCCTTTTGAAATCCATTTCCCCGATAATGGCGATGTGCATTGTGGAAAGGGAGGCCTTGCTCCGATAGCCGATAGCCCTGTAGTGACAACGTTGTCTATAGACTCGACGACGACCCTACGTTGTGCTGCTTTTACGCCTGGAGCGCTCCCTGGCGATGAGGTTTTCCGCACCTATGTTTTGGACGATTCCCGTGCGGTGCCGGTTGTTTTCGTGACTGCCGACCCGAATTCGCTCTTTGACCCTGATACGGGCATCTATATGGAGGGCAATTTTGCACAGGAAAAGGAACCGCATTATGGTGCAAATTACTGGCTGGACAAGGAAATCCCCGTTGCCGTAGAACTCCTTGAGCCGGGTACGAATGAACCCGCCTTTGCAAAACGAGCCGGACTCAAGATATTCGGCAATTACAGCCGCCAGAACAATAAAAAGTCTGTGGCGATTACCTTCCGCGAGAAGTACGGCGACAGCCGCTTGAAATACCAGCTGTTCCCCGAGTTCCCAGAACTCAACAAGTTCAAGGTGTTCCTGTTGCGCAACAACGGGAGCAACTTCCCCAACGATTACATCCGTGACCGGCTGGCGAGTTCTGTGAGCGAAGGGCTCGGAGTCGATTACCAGCGCGGGCGATTTGCCGTCGTGTACTACAACGGTGAGTATTTCGGTATCCATAGCATTCGTGAACGTTCGACCGAATACTATTTCGAAACGCATTACGGGATAGACCCCAATGCGGTCGACTTGATCAAGGCGGACAATGCCGTTTCGGCGGGCTCTGCGGTTGATTACGTGGCGCTCATGGACTGGCTCGAAACGCACCACCTCGATGACGAGGATAACTACGCCTACATGGCATCGCAAATAGACGTAGACAACTACATGAACTACATGCATACCGAAATATATGCGAACAACCGCGATTGGCCTGCGAACAACATGAAAAAGTGGCGCGGGACGAATCCGAAGACGAAGTGGAAGTGGTTCCTGTACGACCTGGATTTTGGCATGGGGAACGATTACAGCGAATATACGAACAACATATTCGAATTTGCCACCGCCGAGGATGGGGAAGGTTGGCCGAATGGCCCAGAACACACGCTGTTGTTGCGTCGCATGCTTGAAAATGAGGGCTTCAGGGCGGCATTCGTGAACCGCATGGCGGTGTTGCTGCAGATGAACTTCTCGAGTTCACGGGTCTTGAACCGTATCGAGAAGATGATGTCCGAAATCGAATCGGAAGTCCCGCAGGACCAGAAGCGCTGGGGCCAGAGCAAGACCCGCATGGCGGAACAACTGGAAATGATCAAGGACTTCGCGAAGGAACGCCCGGGTGTTGTGCTGGCGGAACTGATGGAGTATTTCGAACTCGGCGAGATTGCGGAAGTGACGCTTTCTGCGACTGGGCCGGGAACGGTTGCCGTTCACGGGTTAAAGCTGGATGTGCCGACCTTGAAGGTGCCTTTCTTTAAGGGGCATGCCGTGACGGTTTCTGCGGAACCGACTGCGGGCGGTGTGTTCGACAGCTGGAGCGATGGTTCCAAGGATATTTCTCGGACAATCGACCCCGAATCGGTCGCTTCGCTTACTGCAATTTTTAAGTAACCTTGCTCACATTTTCTGGGGGAGTTCGGAATGGCTAAAATGTGCCCAAAAATGCCAAAAACGGGCGAAAAAAGGCCGTTTTCTTTTTTACAACGACCTTTCCGTTAAGGGTGTGCCTGCGAGGGGATTTATTGCTATTTTTTACACATTATGAACTTCAATACCAAGATTCTTTGTATTGGCGCGGGCTACGTCGGTGGCCCCACTATGACTGTTATTGCCGACAAGTGTCCCGATGTGAAAGTGACCGTAGTCGATATTAACCAGGCCCGTATCGATGCCTGGAACAGCGACAACCTTCCGATTTTTGAACCTGGCCTCGACGACGTGGTGAAGCGTGCCCGTGGTCGTAATCTGTTTTTTAGCACGGATATCCCCGCCGCTATCAAGGAAGCCGATATCATCTTCGTTTCGGTGAATACCCCGACCAAGACGTTCGGCCACGGTGCCGGCAAGGCTTCCGACTTGCAGTACTGGGAAAAGACGGCTCGCAACATTTTGGAAATTGCGGACGAAGGCAAGATTATCGTCGAAAAGTCGACGCTCCCTGTGCGTACCGCCGCCGCGATGGAACGCATCCTGAATTCCAATGACAAGGGCCTGCACTTCGAAGTGCTTTCGAACCCGGAGTTCCTCGCCGAAGGTACCGCCATCAACGATTTGTTCGAACCGGACCGCGTGCTCATCGGATCCCACCAGACGGAATCGGGCCTCGCCGCCTGCCAGAAGCTGGTCGACGTCTATGCCCACTGGGTGCCGCGTGACCGCATCCTCACGACGAACCTCTGGAGTTCCGAGCTCACGAAGCTCACCGCGAATGCCTTCCTCGCACAGCGCATCAGCTCCATCAACTCCATCAGCGCCCTCTGCGAAAAGACCGGCGCCGACGTGGACGAAGTCGCCTACGTGATGGGCAAGGACCGCCGCATCGGCCCGAAGTTCCTCAAGGCATCCATCGGTTTCGGTGGTTCCTGCTTCAAGAAAGACATTTTGAACCTCGTGTACCTGTGCGGCTACTATGGACTGCCCGAAGTCGCCGCCTACTGGGAAAGCGTCGTGAAGATCAACGAGTGGCAGACCCACCGCGTGGTGGACCGCATGCTCGAAACGATGTTCAATACCATTGCCGGCAAGAAGATTGCCGTGTTCGGTTTCGCCTTCAAGGCGAACACCGGCGATACCCGCGAAAGCCCCGCGAACCTCGTGGTCCGTGACTTGCTCGCTGAACATGCGCAGCCGGTCGTGACCGACCCGAAGGCCATCCCCGATGCGAAGCGCGACTTGAAAGATGTTATCGACCAGGTGCAGTTCGAAGAAGACCCGTACAAGGCCGCCGAAGGCGCACACGCCGTGGTCGTCTGCACTGAATGGAAATGTTTTGCTGAACTCGACTGGAACCGCATTTACAAGGGCATGGCCAAGCCGGCCTTCGTATTTGATGGACGCAATATCCTGGATGCCGACGCTCTCCGCAAGATCGGCTTCGAGGTCTCGTCCATAGGTAAGGGTAAGGCAGAGTAATTACGGAATAGGTTCTTATTATGGCTTCTATCAGCGTGTTCGGTTTAGGTTATGTGGGATGTGTAGGCATCGCGTGTCTCGCAAAGCTCGGTCATCGGGTTATTGGCTGCGATGTGGATTTTAACAAGGTTTCCCGTGTTGCCATGGGACTTCCTACTATAGTCGAACGCGATATCGACGAAGTCATGCAGGAAGGTTTCAAGGCCGGCTTGATTTCGGCGACGTCTTCTGCCGAAGAGGCCGTGCTCAAGTCTGAAATTTCGTTCCTGTGCGTCGGCACGCCGAATGCTCCGGATGGACGCCTGGATACCTCGTTCCTCATGTCGGCGGTGAAGTCCATTGCCGGCGCTATCCGCTCGAAGTCCACGTTCCACATCGTGGTTATCCGCAGTACGGTTCCTCCCGGAACGAATGCCGCGGTGAGCGAACTGATTGAGAAGGTTTCCGGCAAGCGCGAAGGCATCAACTTCACGGTGGTCTCGAACCCGGAATTCTTGCGCGAAGGCATGGCGGTCTCCGACTTCTTGAACCCGCCGATTACGGTTATCGGAAGCAGGAACCGCAGGGCTCTCAACAAGCTCAAGGAAATGTATTTGGGACTCGGGAGCGATGTCGTGGAAGTCGACCCGAAGGTCGCCGAAATCATCAAGTTTGTCAACAACTCCTACCATGCGCTCAAGGTCGCCTTCGGTAACGAAATCGGTGCCATCTGCAAGAAGCTCGATATCGACAGCCACCAGGTGATGGACCTGTTCTGCAGGGATACGCAGTTGAACATTTCCCCGTATTACTTCAAGCCCGGGTTCGCCTATGGCGGTTCGTGCCTCCCGAAGGATTTGCGCGGGCTCAACTTCCTCGCCGAATCGAACCAGGTGGAAACTCCGATTCTCGGCTCCATCGAGAACAGTAACAACCTTCACATTCATCGCGTGCTCGAACGCGTGCAGCAGATTGGCGTGCGTTCCGTGGGCATTGTCGGCCTGACCTTCAAGGCGGGTACGGATGACCTCCGCAACTCCGCGGCCATCCGCCTTGCGGAAGCGGTACTCGGCAAGGGCTGCACGCTGCGCATTTACGACCGCTACCTGAATATCGCGCGCGAGAAGGAAACGAACTTGAACGAACTCAACAAGCGCATTCCGCACCTGCTCCCGCTGTTGGACAAGGATGTGGAAAGCGTCGTGAGCAAGACTTCGCTTGTCATTGTGACGGTCAAGAATCCTGAAATACCCGACCTGATTCGCAAGTATCCGGAAATCCACTTCCTGGACCTTGTGCGCCTGAAGGATCCCACTGTGGAAACTCTGCCGAACTATGAAGGATTCTGCTGGTAATAACGTTATGGAACTCGCTGGTAAAAAAGTCTGCATTGTAGTTGAGAATCTTCCTGTACCTTTTGACCGCCGTGTGTGGCAGGAATCGCTTGCCTTGAAGGAAGCGGGAGCCGAAGTTACAGTCATTTGTCCGAAAACAAATAACTATCCGCTGGAATACGAGGAACTGGACGGCATCAAGATTTACCGCCATCCGCTTCCCGAGGCGAACCGTTCTATCGAGTACATCAAGGAATACCTCGGCGCGCTCTATCACGAGACGCGGCTTTTGCTCAAGGTGTTCCGCAAGCAGGGCGTACAGGATGTAATCCATGCCTGCAATCCGCCTGACTTGATTTTCATTGCGGCTGCGCCGTTCTACTTCTTTACCCGCTGTAAGTTCCTGTTCGACCACCACGATATCAATCCCGAACTCTGGATTGCGAAATTCGGCAAGAAGGGACTCGGCTACCGTGCGATGCTTCTGGTGGAACGCCTCACGTACCATTTCGCGAAGCATGCGATTGTGACGAACGAGTCGTACAAGGAAATCGCCATGCGTCGCGGGCGGAAGTGCGAAGAAGACGTGACCATCGTGCGCAGCGGCCCGAATATCTCGAAGCTCAAGGTGGGCCCCGCGAAGCCCGAAGTCAAGAAGGGCGCCAAGCATCTTGTCGGTTACATCGGCGTGATGGGCAAGCAGGAAGGCATCGACCTCCTGTTGCAATCGGTGGATTACCTTGTTCACAAAAAGAACCGTACCGATATCCGTTTCTGCATTATGGGCGGTGGCCCCGCTCTCGATGAATTGCGCCAGATGAACGAAAAGATGGGCCTTACGGACTATGTGGAATTCCCGGGCCGCGTCTCGGACGAATACTTGGCCGATGTGCTCAATACCGCGGACGTGTGCGTGAATCCGGATTTGCCTTCCGAGATGAACGACAAGTCTACCATGAACAAGATCATGGAATACATGGCGTTCGGGAAGCCGATTGTGCAGTTTACGCTCAAGGAAGGACAGTTCTCTGCGCAGGAATCTTCGCTTTATGCGAAGAATACCGACACGGATGACTTTGCCGAAAAGATCCTCTGGTTGATTGAAAATCCGGAGAAGGCGACGGAAATGGGACGTTTCGGCCGCGAACGTGTGGTGAATGAACTTTGCTGGGATTTTGAAAAGCCCAAACTGATTGGTGCGTACAAGAAATTGTTGAAGCTGTAAGCGAAAATGTTTATGAAGACAAAAAAGAAAAAATTATTTTTCTTTTCTGTTTTTGTTTTCGCTTCGTTCTTTGCTGTTGCGTGTTCCAATAGTGAACTTGTTCCGGTGGAGGGAGAGTCTCTTGTCTCCGCGGAAAATTATTTTTGGGGTTCCTTTAACCCTGCTTATTCTACCGATAGCGTAGGTATTCCTGTTTGGGGCCTAAAGACGTCCGCCGAATGCGCCGGAATGCTCCCGCCTTCGGGCTTTTACAATGCATTGACCATTCCTGTGCCGAGCGCTCAATACGGAGATACGGTCAGGTGCACTTTCGACGGTTCCGAACCTACGCCAAGAACTCCGGGGTTTCTTCTCCCTTATGTTGTCGAAAAGAATACGGCTGTACGTTGCGCTGAATTTGTAGATGATGAAATCATGTGCAAGTCCGAAGGGACGTTCTTTATGCATGAAACGGTCCGCATGCCGGTTGTCGCCATAAGTGTCAATCCCGTCAGCATGTTTGACTCCGTAATAGGTTATTATAGCAAGGGTGTAGATTCCTGTACGGACCAGTGCAAGAATGCTAATTTCTGGCAGGACAGGGAACTTCCGGTACATGTGGAGTTTTTTGAAAACGGCAGTTCGTCGGAGACCTCAAGCTGGCATATCGATGCGGGACTTTCCATTATGGGCAATGCTAGCCGCAACAATAAAAAAAGGTCCCTGGCCATCAAAATGAAGGAACGGTATCAGGATGGCCGCCTGAAATATCCGCTTTTTAAGACTAGGCCTGAAAACAACAAGTTCAAGGGATTCAACCTGCGTAACGGAGGGAACCGTTATGGTTACGACTATATCGAAGATGCCGCACTTTCGAGCCTTCTAGAAGGAAGCGGGGTAGATTACCAGCGTAGTCGTCAGGTGGTTGTCTTTTTTAACGGGGAGTATTTCGGAATCTATGATTTGCGGGAACGCCTAAACGAACACTTTGTCGAAACCAATTACAAGATTGATTCCAAAATAGTAGACATGGTGAAACAATGGAGGGAAACGGTAACGGCAAACGGAGGCTCCAAGGATGCTTATTTGGACCTGCTGGATTTCGTCCATAAGAACAACTTTGCAAAAAAGGACGCATACTTGAAGGTTTCGACCATGATGGATGTCGGAAATTATGCGGATTACATGGCCGCAGAAATCTATTTCCATAATGGTGATTGGCCCAACAACAATGTTTGCGCCTGGGCGACGCCGCATCACCCTTTTAAGTTCGTCCTTTTTGATTTGGACCACGGCTTCGGTTATGACCGCCCTGCCTCGGGGTTTGATGCGAATAACCACAATATGTTTAGTTGGATTAAACGTGGTGGGGCACCCCGTTGCAACGGAAAGCGCTGTTTTGCCGAAATTTACAACAAACTGGTAAAGAACCCCGATTTCAAACGCCTTTTTATCAACCATTCTTCCGTTATGCTGGATTATTACCTGACTTACGACAGGCTGGTGAAAGCTGTGGACGATATGGTATCGTCTATTCCGGAGTCCGAAATAAAACGTGATATGCGTAAATATCCCAGGAATGGACATGAGTTCGACAAGACGGGAGCTTCGCTGAAATCCTTTGCGCAGGGTAGGAGCGAAAAAGTTCGCGAGGAGTATCGCGAGGAATTCAAATTGGGCAAGGACATTTCAGTGACGATTGCCGCGCAGGGAAACGGGGACGTCCTTTTGGATGGAATGAAACTGCCGGAAAAGGTTTATACGGGCCGGTTCTTCGAAGGGAACGACATGCTCCTTTCCGCAGCTCCTAAAGGAGGGAGCGTCTTTGTCGAATGGACGGATGGGAGCAAGGAAAATCCCCGCCTGGTGTCGCCTAAGGGCGGCGCAAAATATGAGGCGGTATTCCGGTAATCCGGTCTTTGCCGCCGTTACTCCTCGAAATATTTCAATTTTATATAGACTACTTTTCACCATTCCGCATTACATCCAGCATGACTTTTGCCGAATTGATGTAATGTTTGTATTGGAAACGGCGCTTCAGGCGGCTTTTTGTCGAAACGGTCTTCGTCGCGGCATCTTCCTTGTGGAAAATCTCGATATCCGGCGTAAAGACGGATTTCATGCCGTTCTGCAGCAGGCGCAGGAACAGCAGGCGTTCTTCGTGGTACAGGAACGTCCTGTCGTTTAAGCCGTCAAATTTTGAAATGTAGTCTCGCGAGAAAATCAGGAAACTCCCGTGCAAAAGCACGTTTTCTGCGCGACGTTCCAGCAGGGATTCGTCGAACTTCTTGTCCTTTTTCCCGAGTAGCTTGCGCAGGAGCCATTCATAAGCGGCATCTAATCCGAAAATCCTGTTCAGGAACAGTTTGAACGAAACCTTGCGCACGTATTTCTTGTACCAGTTTTCCGAAGGCAGTTTTGAAGGGCCCGGATTGGAACTGTAGGGCTTGTGCGGCGTCTTGATGATGGGCCCCAAGACGGCGAAATGGCTTTGTTCGTATTCCTTTTCTACGCGGGCAGTAAAATCGTCCTGCAAAATCAGGGTGTCGTTGTTGAGCATCACGATAAAGTCGGGGTCTTGATGATCCTTCGCGTAACGGAATCCGACATTGTTCCCGCGGGCGAATCCTTCGTTTTCGGGATTCAGGATGACGGTCACTTGCGCGTCGTCGCGGTACTTCGCGTCGAGTTCTACGCCGGTCCCGTTCGGGGACTTGTTGTCGACAACCACTATGCCGCAGTCTGGCCCGACGCACTTTTTTATCGAATCGATGCATTCGATGGTATCGGGCAGGGCGTTGTAATGCAAGATGACAAACGAGAACTTCATTATACTCTAGCCTCGTAGCAGTTCAGGTACTGTTTCGCCACTTCTTCCCAGCCGTTCTTTTCGAGCCATTCGCCGGCGATATACTTCCGGAACATTTCCAGCCGTTCTGGGTGCCCGACAAGTTCGGCCATGGCGCGGGCCAAGGCGTCGGCGTCGCAGGGCGGGACTATCACGCCGGATTTCCCGTCTTCGATCGCGACGGCAAAGTTTCCCACATCCGAAGCGACAATCGGGGTGCCCATCGAAAATGCAGTCTGCACCACGCCGCTCTGCGTGGCGTCCTTGTAGGGGCAGACCGTGAACAGGGCGTTCTTCAACAGGCCAGCCAGTTGCGCCAGGGGAATATAGCGGTTCATCAGGATTACGTTCGCATTCCCCTTGTACAGGGATTCGTCGAAATACAGTTTGCCGGAGCCTGCGATTAGCAATTTTACATCGGGATAATCCTGTTGCATTTTTTTGAAGGCCTGCAACAGGTATTCGACACCCTTGTAGGGGGCGATCAGTCCGAAGAACAGGATGTACTTCTGGCCGCGCAGTTGTTCTGGCAATTCTTCGGCGGAACCAAGATGTTCGGAAAGGTAATTGATGCAGTCGTATTTCCCGAGCCGCGCATGGAAAAGCCTGTTCCGCGGGAACTTGTAGACCTCGCAGAATTTTTCCGTTTGGGCGTCGTTCAGCAAGATGATTTTCGGAATCCACTTGAACGCCAGTTTGCGGCAGAATTCGAATTCGCGATTGTTCTTTGCGGAATGCGGGAACGGGTCGTGCAGGGTAAACACCAGCTTTTTCCGCAATAGGTACAGGAGCATCTTGTTGCGGCGCGGGGGCCAGGTGATGTTCACGACATCGGCTCCCAGCTTCTTGATTTTGCGTACCAGCGACAGCATGGTGCGGATATTCGCCGGATGGAAATCGGACTGGTGCAGGCTATTGATCACGAAGACCTTGGACATGTCCATGTAGCCTTCGTACGCCTTGAATTCCTCGTAGACCGTCGCCGGGAAAATCCCCTGCTTCTTGTAGACTTCGGGAATGTCTATGAGCGTCGCGCGGTGGCTGTAAATCGAGACGTAAATGAAAAAGTAAACATCGATACCCTGCCGCTGCATCTCGCGAACGAGCGGAAAGTCCGCATCCGCAAAAGGCAGGTTACTGATGTATGCGACCTTCATATTCTACTTCTGGTTGCCCATAATCTTGTGCAGTTTCACGCACAGGCGGAATTTCAGCGTCGGTTTGTATTTCTTGCGCCAATCGCGAATGAACGGAATCTTTTCGCGGCGTCCATAGAGGCATCCGTCCAGAAGCGCATAGAGCTTGCCGGAATGTTCCTTGATGAACTTGTCCATCTCTATCAGGAAATCGTTATCGCCTTCTTCGTTCCGGACTAGGTTCTGCATGTAGATGCGGCGAAGGCGGTGCAGCAGGTATTGGTCGAAATATCCCTGGACGGAGAGGTTCTGGTGGGCGTCCCAGAATTCCACCATGCGCTTGGTGATAATCAGTTCCTGGCTGCGACCGCGCTTGTAAACCTCGGGAGCCATGGTCTGGCCGGCGCGTCCGATGAGGTAGCGGTATAGCACCTTCGGGAAGTAGAAGCAGGTCGTCACCGATTCCATCGGGAAGAACGCCCATTCCGTATCCGTGTACGAAATTCCTTCCGTCTGCTTGTAGCCCAGTTTGCGGACATTTTCCAGCTTGTACGCGATGCAGTGCATGGGCATTTCGTCGACCTTGGAATGGTCGGCAAAATTTACCACCTGCATCGGCGGGATGGAAAAGTCGTTCTTCAAGACGAATGAGCCGTCTTCGTGAATCTGGACGGTATCGGTCAGGAACAGGTCCGCATTGACCGTTTTCATTTGCTCCAGAACTTCGTCGAGGACTTGCGTATCGAAGTGGTCGTCGGCATCCAGGATTTTCACGTACTTTCCGCAGCCTTCGGCGACACCCCTGTTGATACAGGAGCCGTAGTTGCCGTTTTCCTTGTCGATAACGCGGATGGACTGCGGATACTTTTCGCTGTATTCGTGCGCTATGGCCGAAGACGCGTCCTTGCTGCCGTCATTTACCACCAGCACTTCGAGGCTGTCCAGATTCCTTGCGACAAGAAGCGAATCCAGGCATTTTTTCAAGTACCTTTCCATGTTGTACGTGGGTATGATGAGGGTCAGCAATTTTTCCATGGTCAAATTCCAGGATTCTAGATGTTCATTTCGAGGACACGCTCGATAATCGGAGCCATGTCGTAATATTTGTACTCGGCCAGGCGCCCGCCAAAGATGACGTTCTTTTCGGCGCGGGCCAATTGCCTGTATTTTTCGGCGAGTTCGTTGTTGCGGGAATCGTTCACGGGATAGTAGGGTTCCATGCCCTCGGTCCATTCCGTAGAAAACTCCTTGGAAACGACGGTCTTGGGGCAGTCATAGACGGCCTGGCCGAACATTTCGAAATGCTTGTGCTCGATGATGCGGGTGTAGGGGACTTCGCGCTCGGTGTAGTTCACCACGGCGTTGCCCTGGTAGTTCGGCATGTCGAGGATTTCCGTTTCGAAACGGACCGTGCGGTATTCCAGTTTGCCGAAACGGTATCCGTAAAATTCGTCGAGCTTTCCCGTAAAGACAATCTTGTCCGCGATGGATTCCAGGCGTTCCCTGTCTTCGAAGAAGTCCACGTTCACTCGGGTCTCGATGCCGTCCAGCAATCCGTTTATCAGCTTGTTGTATCCGCCGATGGGGATGCCCTGATAGCTGTCGTTGAAATAGTTGTTGTCGAAAGCCAGGCGCACCGGGAGACGCTTTATGATGAAGGCGGGCAAATCCTCGCACTTGCGTCCCCATTGCTTTTCGGTATAGCCCTTGATAAGTTTTTCGAAAATGTCCTTGCCCACGAGCGTAAGCGCCTGCTCTTCCAGGTTGG
This sequence comes from Fibrobacter sp., assembly GCF_017551775.1. NCBI lineage: Bacteria > Pseudomonadati > Fibrobacterota > Fibrobacteria > Fibrobacterales > Fibrobacteraceae > Fibrobacter > Fibrobacter sp. The sequence goes on from NZ_JAFZKX010000043.1 coordinate 41,210, forward strand.
CGGGTTCGCGACCGTTCAGCGAAGCGACGGCTTCCGCCTTCTGCTCCTCGATTTTTGCGCGGGCCTCTTCCGGAGTCTTCACGCCCCACATCTGGTAGAACGTGTTCATGTTGAAAGGCAGGTTGTAAAGTTTGCCCTTGTAGTTGGCCACGGGGCTGTTCGTATAACGGTTGAATTCGACAATCGAATTCACGAAATCCCATACCGCCTTGTTGGACGTATGGAAAATATGTGCGCCGTACTTGTGGACGTTGACCCCTTCCGTATTTTCGCAATAGACGTTTCCGCCCAGGTGGGCGCGCTTGTCTATTACCAGGCACGATTTTCCCGCCTTCTTTGCCCGATAGGCGAATGTCGCACCGAAAAGGCCTGAGCCAACAATCAAGAAATCGTACTTCTTTTCCATACCAAATAAGGGATTCGTGGTTTTGATATAAAATTTAATTATTGTCTTTCTGTCCATCATCAAAAACTTCCTATATTTAAAGAAAAAACAGCCTGTATGTCAACTGCGATCGTCTACGTCATCCTTTTCTCACTTTTGACCATCATGGTCATCGGGTCGTCGAAAGCTCGCTTTTTGGCATTATTTGTCGGCATAGTCGTTTTCCCTCTCGGAATCAGTTTTTTGAAGTCCCCCACGCTTAGGCCGCAGGATATGTTCCTTTACGGATTCCTCGTGGTTGCGTTCATGAAGGACCGCGAATATTTTTGGGACGACCTCAAGGCGTTCCCGCTAAAAATCCCGCTGCTCTTGATTCTCTTGTGCCATTTCGCGTCTGTATATTTCAACGATGGCTTCAAGGTCAAGCAGTTTTATGCCTGTACGCGAGAATTTATCGAACTGTACGGTTATTTGTTCGCCGCATTCATCACCACGAGAAGGATAAGCGTCGCCTCTATCACCAAAGGGCTGTTCCTGTTCACGGCGGGCATCTGCGTTCTGGGCATTCTCGAAATACTCTTGCAGGGAAACTACCCTTATACCTACATCTGCCGCGCGTTTCCCATCTATAGCGGGTACTACTCGCTGGACAGCATCATCAGCTGTATCCAGGAATACAGAATCAGGGCGATGGTCACTACGGCGCACCCGACTGCATACGGTACGCTGCTGTGTTGCCTGACGCTCTTTTTCGTCTCGATTTGGAACCGCGGCTATATCGAAAAGAACAAGCTTCTCGCCCTTTATGCCTTGCTCGCGATAAACCTGTTCCTTTGCGGTTCAAGAACGGGCATGCTTTGCGCGGGCCTCGGATTGCTCCTGATTTTCCTCCAGAACAAGTCCGTCGTCCTGAAATTCGCCTGCGCCGGGATATGTTTTTTTGCCGCGGTCGCGTACATAAATACCGCTATCGAAGAGTTTTCCCAGCAAAGCAAGGGCAGTTCCTTGTCTTTGCGCGAACAGCAGATGTTGTTCACCTTGTTCCAGATACAGCAAAGTCCCATAGTCGGAAACGGGACGGGGTACACGAAAAACGTATTCGACTACGATGACGAGGGGCGCCCCATAAACGACGCCTCTATCGGAGGGCTCGAATCCATCGTGTTCCGTTCCCTCATTGACTACGGGTTTATCGGGCTCGCCGCGTACTATTTTTACGCCCTGTGCCTGTTCATGCTGTTCTTTAGGCGCCGGAAAACCTATTGGACAGCCCCAGTCGGCTATCACATGGTTTTCATAAGCACGCTCTTCTTCACGCTATCCGGGCATATCGGCAACAATACGGCTTTCGCCTTCTTGCTGGATGGGCTGCTCCTGGGTGCGCTCTACAGGGAAGGCGACGACTCTGAAAAATCCGAGGACAACCCGGAATTGGAGCATGCCGAAATGGAGCAAATAGAAGAGGAGCCTACAGCACCTTAATCTTGGTCACGAATTCGACGGTTCCTTCACCGTCTGTTTTCGCGTAAAGGTATTTCGCCGGAACCTTCTCGCCGAAGTGTTCCGAATACCAGCCGTTTTCCCGAATTTCGTAAGCGAGCTTCTGGTCGAATTCCATGGCCACGCGGCGGCTTCCCGGTACGGAGATTTCCGCTGCCGCGCCGTCCAACGTCACTGTCGCCGACGGATGCAGATGGAACGGAATCTCGAGGGATGATTTGCGGTCGCAGCGCAGAGTGTCGGTAATGACGAACTCTTCGGCATCGCGGTTGAATTCTACGCGGCGCGTATGAGAAACGCCTTCGGAAGCGTACCCGTCATGGGTCGCCTCGACAACGCCCTGCGCCTTGTCGCAAGAGATGACCTTCGCCTTGTAGTGCTTGAGCCACAGCGTCGGGCCCGCCTGTTCGGCCTGGTTCTTGCCGTTTACGCATACCGTATTGTGCGCGAGGGTGCTGACAAAGTAATTCCTGAGTTCCCTGTGGGTGTGGTAGGTGAACGTGCCCGGATCTACGATTACGGGATTTCCGTCCACATGCAGTATGAACGAGAGCGCGTCGGCATGCCCGTGCGCGGCGATGCTCAGGTAGCCCAGCGGCGCGGCATCGAAATGCATGTATGTTTCGTGAACCGCGGTGCCGGTAGAACCCCGTCCGTTGTTTGCCCCGACATCTGTCGTGGTGATGGTTTCCACCTTCCGGAAAATAAAGTGTCCGCTTTCCGCGAAGAATTTGTTCTTGTCCCGAACGGCGGGAGCAGTGGGCAGAGCCTCGAATTGTCTGCGGCCTTCCTTACCGAAGAGGATTTCGTTCTTTTCGTCCCAGGCAAGGCCCGCGCGCTTGAACGAGGAATCGCCGAAGTATGTCGCGAAAGAAACGAGCAGCGACTTGAAGTTGTTGAAATGCCCGCCCGCATCGGGACGCAGCACGAACCCGTCGTCGCCGTCACCGTACATCGGGTAATTGCAGTTCATGTCCAGCATGGCGTTCATGTATTCGGCCATGGCATGAAGTCGTTTATTGTATGCGTCGGAAAATTTAATTCCGTAGCGGCGACCTGCGACCGCAGCAATCAAGAAGAAGTCGTCGATGAACTGGATGTATTCCGCGGCCTCTTCGCGGTTCACGCCCTCGGGCGTATTCTGCTTGAGGATTTCGCGTTCGAGCCCTTTGCGCGCATAATCCAGTCGCGCCTTCTGGTGTGGAATTTGCCACTTGCATGCCGCGACAAACAGTCCGGCGTATTCTGCGACTAGGTGGTTGTTCGCCGAAGAATAAAAAGACGGATGGTTATACGAAAAATCCGCATGGTCGCAAATAAGGGGCGTCCAGATTTCGACAATAAATTCTTCTACAATCGGGTCTTTCTTGCGGAGGTTGTCTATGTCCAGGACTTCCCATCCGAAGAACCAGTTTATCAGGCGCAGGTTTACTTCTATGTTGCTGTACCAGTTGACTCCGACCAGATAAGGGTTTGCATCCCTCCACATTCCGAGGTGATGGCAGTAAAGTACCAGATACTTGTGCTGGCCCGTAGTCTTGTACAGCCATGCGATATGCAATAAGAACTGCTGGCGGTTTACTTCCCACACGTGCTTCGCGCTTCCGTATTTGTCGCTGCGGATGTCAATCTTGTGCGAAAATGTTTTGGGAAAATGCTTGCCCGTCGATACGTCCAGATGCCAGTCTATATCCTTGAATATATCCACGCTGGATTCGAAAATCGGATAGAAACTGTGGGCGTTAGAATCCGAGACAATTGAGCAGTCTGGCTTTGAATGCGTGAAATCGCTCTCGTCGAGCTTGATCCAGTCCAGCACATGCGTACGGAACCTTTGACGAATGCGGTAGAAAACTTCCCCCGCCGAGAATGTTTGCAGTCTTTTTATATACCAGGATATGCTCACGTAATAAATATATATTACTTTTGGATGAAAAGGAGTCTTAAATGAGGTTCTTGCTTGCGGTGTCAATGTTTTCAGTGCTTTTTTTCGCTTGTAGTAACAGCGAGACGCCGATTCCGTATGATGAAGAGTCGCCAGAATCAAGCGAGTCGTCTGGTTTTAGCGCTTTTGAGAACTTGCCCGAAATAGAGGGAATGATTCTTGTTCATGGCGGAACGGTGACGCTCGGTACTGACGACGACAAGTACAGACCTTCGGAACGTCCTGCCATGAAGGTTGTTTTGGACTACGATTTCAATCTCGATGTACATGAGGTGACCTGCGGGGAATACCGCGAACTAGCGAAGAAGACTGGCCTTAAGGATTTCGGGACGTGCGAAAGCGACAGCCTGCCGCTCTCCAATGTTACTTACTATGATGCAGTGCTTTTTGCGAATGCCAAGGGCAAGTTCGAAAGACGCGATACGGCCTATACTTACAGCAATGCGGTATACGACACCGAAGGACACTGCACGAATTTGGAAGGTTTCTCGTTTCATCCTGAGGTTGTTGCGTACCGTCTGCCGACGGAGGCGGAATGGGTGTTTGCGGCATCGCAAGGTTGGGATCCTGAAAACAGAAGCTGGAATGCGGACAATTCGGAATACCGTGCGCATGCAGTCTGTAGTGCGGGTGCGGATTCCCTCGGATTCTGCGACCTCGCGGGTAACGTGAAGGAATGGGTGAATGACTGGGCCGGCGGTTTTTGCGATACGATAGTCACGAACTACGTCGGAGCGCCTGACGGGGGCGCCCTTGGGGAACGCGTGCTGAAGGGCGGCTATTTCTCCGACAGGGCTTCCGAAATGAATGTCGTTGCCCGCGGGGACGAATACACCGTGGTGGCTTCGACCCGCGCTGAACGCTTGGGATTCAGGCTTGCTTTCGGATTTATCCCGAACCCGGTTTGGCTTGGTACCGACGGGAGAGTGGTGAGCAGTATAGTCACGCCGCTTGCGAGCGCGGCGTCGCTGAAGGCGCTTACTGGGTCTTTCAAAATGATTCTCGTTTTCCGCAACGATATCAGCGGGAACCTCGCCTATATAGACTACAACGAAGTGAATTTGTCCGTAACCGAAATTGAAGACGACATGGAGGTCTTCCACCCAGATGTTTCTCCTGACGGGATGTGGGTTGCCTTCTGCACCAAGCCCGAAGGTGTTGCCGGCAAGTCCGAGCTTTACGTGCGCAACCTGAATAAGGAAGGCTCCAATCTTGTGAAACTCGATGTCGAGAGCGCTGCCATCCCGCGCTGGCGCGTGCTCGGGGACGGCGATACCGTGATTGTTTACGTGACCGATGCGGGCAACAACAAGGATGATGCCGCGTTCAAAAGTACTTCTACCTGGCAGGTGAAATTTGCTGGCGGCAAGTTCGGTGCGCCGAAAAAACTCTTCGACGGTGCTTTCCACGGTGGTATCAGCGAGGACAATACGCTCGCCGTTACGGGAGCGCGGCTGCTTCGCGCCCGCATTGCAAATTCTGGTTCTACGCTTGAGCAGGATGCCCGCGATGCTGTCTGGTACGACAGTGCACAGGCCTGCAATGCATCGCTTGCCCAGGATGGTTCCAAACGTACGGCGTTCCTTGATTTCGGTGGAAAACTGGGCCGTAAATTCGCTGGCGAAAGCTACGCCACACATGAACGCATCCTCGTTGCCGACAGTAGCGGAAATCTGGTGCAGACGCTCAAGGCTCCCGCTGGCTACACGTTTGACCATAGCGAATGGGCGGGCGATGGCGAGACCTCCAATATTGTGGCGACGCTTGCGAACAGCGCCGGCGCGCATACGAAAATCGTGCTCGTGAGCCCTTCCGACAGCAGCGTCTTGAAACTGGTTTCGGGCGCGGAACTCTGGCATCCGTGTCTTTGGGTGAAAAAGGCGAACTCCGCTCCTGTCGATACGGGCAGCACCGAATTTGTCCTTGATCCCGATAGCGCGGAAATCTATTACAATTCTTCGGGTGCGAGCACGAATGATATCTATTACCGCTATAAGATGGAATTGCTGTGGCAATATCGGGATTCTATTAATGTGGCTGTTCTGGGCTCGTCGAGAGCATTGCGCGGCGTGAATCCAAATGAATTTCGCAAACCCGTTTTTGCGGTAAACATGGCAATCGCCGCGACGGTTATCGATGCACACAGTTTCTTGTTCTATAATTACGTGTTGCCCCATTGCAAGAACCTGAAGGCCGTCGTCATTTCGATTGATTTGGATAGAGGCGCCAATACCGGAGATAACAGCAACAATATTTTCCATGAGGCCTACAAGTCTTATCCGGGATATGTGTATGACATGAATCATAACTTCTGGAAAGATTCATTCCCGCCGAAATTGGCTTCGATGACATATGATTCCCCGGGCTCGCAGGAGATGGCGAAAAAATTAAGACCGGCGAAGGGCTTCCACAGTACCGCTTCTCACGGGTGGGGCGATCCGGTGATTACGGGGGATTCCTGCTGGATGGATAAAAGGGAGTCTATTTACCGCTCGAATTTTGACCTGTTCGTTGAATTGCTCAAGACTTGCAAAAAGAGGAATATCTATGTGATAGGGGTGATTTTCCCGACAAATCCGAGGTATGCAGAAACCGGTGCATACGGGTATGCGGGACTCAGGAGGAGCGAAGCCCCGGCCCTTATCCAGGAATTGGCTGAATTGCATGAGACGTACCCGAATTTCATTCTGATGGATGAAAACAAGATGGGAAATCATGACTATGGCGACAACTTGGCTAACGATTATAGCCATTTGAGTCGTTCAGGAGCGGCTGTGTTGACCGCCCGCATCGATTCTCTCATCAAAACCTTGAATATTGATTTTGGTGAATAGTGGTCCTGACGGATTTCTGTATATATTATAGGCAGTGGTTGTCGAGGCGATGCTATGGAAAAGAAAAAGGTATTTGCGATACTTTTGGTGCTTTTGGCACTTGGCCTTGTTGCCGCCTGCAGCAACAGCGTGTCCGAATATGCGGATGAATTCGGGAAAAATGCTCTGGACATAGAAAGCTCATCGAGTAGCGATGGAATGGAAAGCTCCAGTGGGCAGCATGTTGAAATTGTGCCGCCCTGTAAAACGGAGAACGAGGATAATTGCGAATACGGCTCCTTGGTGGATGAACGCGATGGCCAGGTCTACAAGACCGTGAAAATCGGTGACCAGTGGTGGATGGCCGAAAACTTAAATTACAGGGGTCCCCTTTATTATTGGAAGAGTGCGCAAAATGCTTGCCCTGCAGGTTGGCATTTGCCGTCAAAACAAGAAGTCGAAATTCTGTTTGCCTCGGTGGGTGGAGATTCTGTAGCGGGGCAGAAACTTAGCACGCGGGACTCTTCCCGTAATGGCATGTTTGCGGGAACAGATGAATATGGTTTTTCCGCTTTTAATGTAAAGACTTTTTTTGAAGATGAACTTTATGAAAAAAAATGCTTCTGGACTTCTACAGCATATATAGATACTCTTATTGATTCAAATTATTATGATGAGGATTATTTCTTTTTTTGCTTGATGAGTCATTATACGTATTCCCCCAAAGCGCATATTAACGATTTTGAATATGATGTAATGGATTATTCTGTTCGTTGTGTTATGGATGATTCCGAGAATCCGAATGGATCTAGGTCTTCAAGTAGTTCGAAAATAGTGAGTTCCAGCGGGCAACCCGTTCTTTCGAGCGAAACATCAAAAGATATAGCCACACGTTGCAAGAATTCAAAGGAGGACCTTTGCGAATATGGCTCCTTGACAGATGGACGTGACGGGCAGGTGTACAAGACGGTGAAAATAAGCGAACAATGGTGGATGGCTGAAAACCTCAATTTCCGTTATCCGCCCAAAGACGGAACTCTTGATTCCAGTAGTTTCTGTTTCAACGATTCCCTTGAATATTGTGAAAAATATGGCCGGTTGTATTTGTGGAGCGCAGCGATGGACAGTGCAGCGTTGTTTTCGGATAACGGCAAGGGATGCGGAATGGATGCGGGTTGCACGCCAGTTTATCCGGTACGGGGAGTGTGCCCTGAAGGTTGGCATATTCCGAGCAAAGAAGAATGGCGTACCCTCAATGTTAAGACTAAACCTGTTTATCCGACTGAGTATTCTTCGGAAGATGACTATGGTGGTTTTATGATGAGATCGGTGGAATGGATAGACTCTACGGAATGGAGGCATCAGCACAGTGAGCAGGACCGATTCGGCTTTGAAATTCTTCCTGCTGGGGTCTGGGACAGTTACTTTTCTGCTTATAGGGCTAATATGACGGGGTTCTGGAGTTCTACTGTAGAAAGCAGCTCTAGTACCAATGCTGATGACGGAAGTACTGAATGGTTCGAACTTGTATGGTCGCTCATTGTGCAAGATGATTATGGACTGGGAGATCTTGATAAGAATAATGCGTTCTCGGTTCGCTGCATAAAGGATTGATGCTTGTATAGAGAAATTTTTGCAGGAGATGGTTCTATGAAAAATGCGCCACGTATAACCGCTTTGCTATTTGCATTATGCTTTGTTGCCGCCTGTAGCAATAGCGTGTTGGAATATGCGGATGAATCTGGAATTGCTCAGGAGATAGAAAGTTCCTCGAGCAGCGCTGGAATAGAAAGCTCAAGTGAGCAACCGATAGAAGTTGTGCCGCCCTGCAAGACGGATGCCGAGGACAACTGTGAATACGGCTCCTTGGTGGATGAGCGCGATGGCCAGGTCTACAAGACTGTGAAAATCGGTAGCCAGTGGTGGATGGCCGAAAACCTGAATTACGGAGCATCTTTTAGATATTGTCGTGATGACGATTACTACATCAGGAGTGGCCTATCGTACAGGATAAAAGACGCCTTGACAGCGTGCCCTAGGGGATGGCACTTGCCTTCAAAAAAGGAGTTTGACGCCTTGATTGACATGGTGGGAGGGGCTCGTTCTAATGCAGGTCGAGTTCTTTCTTCGAATAAACCATCTTATTGTGAAACTTGTGGAAAGAATACGGATGATTACGGCTTTTCGGCGGTTGCGCTAATAAAATATCCTGTGGGAGATCCTGAACTGATGAGCATATTCTGGAGTTCAAGTGAAGGTGTTGGTTATGATCCTGTAGCTGATGAGGATGTGCATGGCCAATTAGTTCTGAAAATAGACCATTTTTATGGCCATGCCGCCGTTGGAGTCTCTTCGGAATTAAATAGTGTACGTTGCGTTAAGGATTCTTCGGAGACTCTTCAGGAACCGGATTTGTCGCGGTTAAATAGTCTTCCCTGCGCAGATACGAGCACTCATATGGCGAAACGTTGCAGGATGAATTCGAAAGAAGACAATTGCGAGTATGGGACTTTGACGGATGAACGTGACGGTCGAGTCTACAAGACCGTGAAAATTGGAGAGCAGTGGTGGATGGCGGAAAACCTCAAGTTCCGTTATTTGCAGAAAACGGATTCTCTAGATTCAAGCAGTGTTTGTTACCATGATTCTCTTGAAAACTGCGAAAAGTACGGGCGACATTATTTATGGAGCGCCATGATGGACAGCGCAGGTTTGTATTCTACCGATGGCAAAGGATGTGGTAATGGCGTGGTTTGTTCGCCGACATTTCCGGTTCAGGGCGTGTGCCCGACTGGTTGGCATGTTCCAAGCCTTGAAGAATGGGAAATATTGGAAGGTATGACCTATCCGAATTCTGTGTATGAGGGATATGATACTGAAGGGCCGGAATATGACAATTTTATGTTGAAGTCGGTGGAATGGGGTGGAAAAGATCGATTTGGTTTCAATGGACTGCCAACGAGTTGTCGCATTTACGATAGGTATAGAAATAAAAATGTTGTGTCTTGCTATGCGATGTTTTGGACCACAAATATATGCAAGGCTCCTGCGTGTGGAGATCCGAAGGTAAAGGTGGAAGCTTATGACTTTGAAACAGTTGGTGCCACGACATCTTTCAAAAATGGATTTTTGGCTGTCCGCTGCATAAAGGACTAGTCTATAAATCCTCTGCCCTGACGTAGAGCAGTCTGAACATGTCGTAGGCAGCCTTGGCCTTGTTTTCGCGGTAAATGTTGCGGTAATTTTCCTTGCTGGAATCCAGCAGGTGTGTCCGGTACAGGTCGCGGATTAGTTCGTGCTGCGCATGCTCCCATCCGGAAATCTGCTTGTAGGGCCACTTGCTGACATCTTTGCCGATGTAGTTTGCGAGAAAATCGAGCGCCTTGTAGTAGGAGCGTCCCTGTATTTCTGTCGCCTTGCGGGTGTCGAGCCCGTTGTTCTTCGCGATGGTGTAAAAGTCCAGCATGTGCGAAAGGTTGTACCATGAATAATGGAAGGCGAGTGTCCTTTTGAGTTCCTTGGGCTGACTTCCGTCTTTTTCGACCTGCTTTAGGATGTGCCGTTTTGCGAAATGGTCGATGAGGTTCTGTGCCGTCTTTCGGTCGCCTATGTAAAGGCTGTAGGCGAGCAACTGCGTATCATATGTCGTCCCGTGGTTGTTCTCGGCCTTGCTTTCTTCGATTCCCTGCTCGCTGGTGGTAAGCCACTGGACGTATTCGGCAAACCATTTCTTGAGCGTCGCTTTTTCTGCGGGCAAAAAACCGGGATACGATTCCAGAAGCGCGAGCGCGTCCATCATCTGCACGAAGGAGTAACCGTCTAGAACACCGAAGGGATATCCCTTGCCGAAATTACGCCCGGGAATCATCTGCGCGAAATTCATGTTCGGGTTCATTTTGGTGGCGGAGTCCAGGAACCAGATGCGAACCTGCTTCAGGGCGGCTTCGGCGAAAGCGGAATCGCCGCCCAGGAACCAGGCGAGTGAAAGCGTCTGTACGCGGCGGCTCATCTTGTCGAGGGTTTCTCGGTCGTATTCCTTCAATTCAGGGTTGCTCACGCCGTCGCGGGAAATGTAGGGGAGTCCGTCGGGCTTGCTGGAATCCGGCCAGAAGTATCGCGAAAGGCTTGCGTAGTCGTGCCTGTCCCCGCTTGCGGGCACATGCTTCTTGTCCATGACGGAGACGTCTTTCTCTTGCAGCAAGGATTTCGCTTTGGTTTCCAACCCGCGAAACGCTTCGGCATAAGGGCTGTTTTTTGCCTTGAGGGATTCTTTGACCTGCAGGAGGTGCGATTCGTTCCAGAGGAACTGCGCGAAGCAGGGCGTTGCCAGGAGCAGAACAAGGAACAGTCGGATGAACATTTTGGGCCTGCTTTTATTTGCCTACAAAATGGATCGCGTCGATAAAGCCCTGGAACATGTTTTCGATTTGCATTTCGGTTTCGTAGGTGTGGCGGGCCGCTGCGGATAGGCGGTCGTGCAGTTCGCAGTTTTCGCAAATCTCGCAAATCTTTGTTTTGAGTTCCGCTTCGGAATCGACGATGAACCCGTTTTCGCCTTGCTTCAGGTAGATGATTTCGGGAGCATGGATGCGGTTCAGCACTACGACGGGAATGCCCCAGAACATGGCCTGGTTCAGCGCGAGCCCGATGTGGCCCGGTGTGCTGAAGACGTCGCCGACCTGGTAGATTTCATCGACTTCCTTCCCGTATTTTTCGCCGAGATAATAGTAGTGTGGATTCGAATCGATTATGGCCAGCTGCTGTTCGCTTATCCCGCCGCCGACAACGACAAGCGCGATTTCGGGGCGGTCCTTGAATTGTTCCAGCAGAATATCGAGCCCCTTGTAGGGGAGGATGCGCGAAATGTAGAGGACGACGCGCTGTTCCTTGATGCCGTAAGCCGCCTTGACTTCTTCGGGGCTACGCAACGCCTTCCTGTCGACATCGGAAAAGTCGAGCGTGTTCTTCGCGATAAAGGTCTTTTTCTGGTTCCGCTTGCTCAAGTACTTCAGCTGCGCGGGCGAATAGAGGATAATTGCGCTGCTGATGGTATGGATGAAATGGAAAATCGAATTCTTGAGTTTCGCGTCGGGCGTCTTGATGTTGATTCCGTGATTCCAGTAAATCATGGGAATCTTTTTCCACCGGCAATAGAACGTGAGCGGAATGATGAGCTTGTCCTTCAGGTGCAAAAAGTTCAGGCACACGTCGGGCTTGATTTCTTTGATGAGCCTGGTGTAGTTCTTGGTGCTGAAGGGGGCGTCGTGCCGTATGTAGCGAATGGGGAAGTCGACCTTCTGGAAATCATTGCTCGCCACATGGAATTCGTAACCGAGTTCCTTGAACATGTCGAAGAACTTGTTGTAAATGCGGCTGCGATAATGCATCACGCGGTTCGAAATCAGGAGAATCTTTTTCATCGGGGACGCCTGCGCCATGGCTATTTCGAGAAGATTTTCTTTTTCCGGAGCGCCTTTATGAAGGTCGAAGGAGAAAGGAAGAATGCTTCAATCAGGTCGCGCAAATGCTTGCGCTTCCCTTCGATATGGGCGACGTGAATGAGGCTCCTGCACAAATCGCTGTTGATGCGCTTGCGGTTGATGTCGGTGAAATTCACCTTCAGTTCACGGATGTGGTTGGGCAGCGCGAGGGCCCTCTTTATCTTGAGCTTTTCGTCCCACGTGACTCCGCCGGCGTGCTTTCGGTAGGCGGACATCTTCTTGTTGATGCAACGGACCTTGCCGGAATGCGCGCATTTTTCGACCAGGAAGATGTCGCCATTCAGGATGTTGTCCGGATTCTTGATTTTGTAGTCGAGAACTTCGCGCCTGTAGATCATCGACGCGGTCGGAACGACCCAGTTCTCGTAAAGTTCGGATGCGGTGTAGTCGCGGTCTTCGAGCGGTGCGTATGGGTCATCCGGGGACGGGTTCCCGTCGGCGTCGACGACCGTGGCGCCATGGAAAATCATGGAATAGTCGGGGTGGCTTTCCAGGAAGTCGATTTGACGCTGCAACTTGTGCGGGTCAGTCCAGTAGTCGTCCCCTTCGCACATGGCGACGTATTTCCGCTTGAGCATTCCCGTGACGATTCGCGTGAATGTCCCGTCCTGCTTTTTCCACTGGTTTTCAGTCTCGTAAAGGGGCTTCAAAATCCTGGGGTATTTCGCTTCGTACTCGCGAATGATATCGGCGGTCCTGTCCGGGCTCGCGTCTTCGTGAATCATGACTTCGAAGGGGAAATCCGTTTCTTGGATGAGGAATCCTTCGAGGCATTTCGCAATGAATTTTTCTTGCTTGAAAGTGATACAACGGACGCAGACAATCGGCTCGGCATTCTCAGGCCATTTCGCCGTGATTTCTTCTTGGGTACGTAATTGCATATGCTGACAAATATATCTATATGAGTGCAAATGGTCAACTTTTCGCCTGTTGGCGGAGATGTTTAGAACTTTTATTTTCTAAATTGATTCTGTAGATTGTTTCAAGAAAGGTGAAGCATGGCAAAGACTGTCTATTTAGGAATGATTGGGGATATTATGCACCCCGGTCTCATCAATATCATTAATGAGGGCGCCAAGTACGGTGACGTGATGATTGGCCTTTTTACGGACAAGGCGATTGCGACGCATAAGCGCCTCCCGTATCTGAATTACGAACAGCGCAAGAATGTCATCGAGAATATCAAGGGTGTGTCGAAGGTCGTTCCGCAAGATGAATGGAGCTATGTCGAAAACCTGAAGAAGTACAAGCCGGATTATATCATCCACGGCGATGACTGGCTTTACGGCCCGGACAAGTATATCCGTGACGAAGTTTTCAAGGTCATGGAATCCCTGGGCGGCAAGGTGATTGAAATTCCTTACACGCAGGGCATCACCTCGACCGGACTCAAGAAGGAAATGGAGTCTCTGGGCACGACCCCGCAGGCGAGACTTTCTTCGCTGCGTCGCCTGATTGCGGCGAAGCCGATTGTCCGCATCCTGGAATCGCACAACGGCCTTACGGGCCTTATCGCCGAACACACCAGCGTAGAAATTGACGGCTGCGTCCGCGAGTTCGACGGCATGTGGTCTTCGTCCCTTACCGATTCTACCAGCAAGGGCAAGCCGGATATCGAGGCGGTGGACCTCACGACCCGCCTGCACGACCTGAACGATACTCTTGAAGTGACGACCAAGCCGGTCATCTTCGACGGCGACACCGGTGGAAAGGTGGAACATTTCGGTTTCACGGTCCGCACTCTGGAACGCCTCGGCATTTCGGCGGTCATCATCGAAGACAAGGTGGGCCTCAAGCAGAACTCCCTGTTCGGGACGGATGCCATCCAGACGCAGGACACCATCGAAGGCTTCTGCACCAAGATCCGCGCGGGCAAGGATGCGCAGATTACGAATGACTTCATGGTGATTTCCCGTTGCGAATCCCTGATTGCGGGCAAGTCCGTGGACGACGCCCTGGAACGCTGCCACGCCTATGTGGCTGCCGGTACCGACGGCATCATGATCCATTCCAAGGACAAGAGCGGTGAGGACATCAAGGAATTCTGCAGGCGCTTCCGCGAGAAGGATGCGCACACGCCGATCGTGGCCGTGCCTACGACTTACAACCAGTTCACCGAAGAAGAACTGGCGACCTGGGGCATCAATATCGTCATCTATGCGAACCACATGCTGCGGTCTGCCTATCCGGCCATGGTGAAGTGCGCGGAGTCCATCCTTACGCATAGCCGTAGCCTGGAAGCCTCCAACGACTACTGCATGCCTATCAAGCAGATTCTGAACCTCATTCCCGGAACGATGAAGAAATAGTCATGATCAGCCCGAAGTTTTTTATCGATACGCTCGGCTCCTACGGCATTGATTTCTTTGCCGGGGTTCCCGATTCTTTGCTCAAGAACATCTGTGCCTACATCGCCGACAACAAGGATGCGAAGCATAACGTGATTGCCGCGAACGAAGGTGCCGCCGTGGGTCTTGCCGCGGGTTATCACCTCGCTACCGGAAAGATTGGCGTTGTCTACATGCAGAATTCCGGCGAAGGCAACATCATCAACCCGCTCGCTTCGCTTACGGACAAGGAAGTCTACAACATTCCGGTGTTGCTCCTCATTGGCTGGCGCGGACGCCCGGGCGTTCATGACGAACCGCAACATGTGAAGCAGGGCAAGGTGACTACCGGCATCCTCAACACGATGGGCGTGAACTTTGACGTGCTCTGCAAGGAAGAGGACAAGGCTGCAAAGCAGATTGCGAAGGCCGTAAATACGATGAAGGAAACGGGCGAAGTCTATGCGCTCGTCATCGAGAAGGACACCTTCGAAGATTACAAGCTCCAGAGCGTCGAAAAGAACGATTTGACGATGAGCCGTGAAGAGGCCATCCAGACAGTTGCCGCCGCGCTTGGCGAAAAGGATGTCATCGTCTCTACTACGGGCATGATCAGCCGCGAACTTTTTGAATACCGCGCCCAGAAGGGTGAAGGCCACGAACGCGACTTCCTCACGGTGGGTTCCATGGGACACGCCTCGCAGATCGCGCTCGGCATCGCGATGGAAAAGGACAATCGCAAGGTCTGGTGTTTCGACGGCGACGGTGCGACTATCATGCACATGGGTTCCATGGCGATTGTCGCAAGCAAGTCCCCTGCAAATTACGTGCACGTGGTGTTCAACAACGGTGCGCACGACTCCGTGGGCGGCCAGCCTACGGTGGGCCTGAAGATTGACTTGCCCGCTGTTGCGAAGGCCGTGGGTTACCGCGACGCGCTCTCCGCCGACAGCAAGGAGTCCCTTGCCGCCGCCCTCGAAAAAGTGAAGGGCATGCAGGGCCCGGTGCTTTTGGAAGTCAAGGTGAAGAAGGGCAACCGCAAGGATTTGGGACGCCCGACCACGACGCCAATCGAGAACAAGAACGCCTTGATGGAGTTCCTGAGGAAATAAGATGCGTCTCGCCCTGATGTCGGACATCCATGCGAACGTGACGGCATTGAAGGCCGTTCTCGAAGAAATCGCCCGCCGCCATGTCGACAAGTTCGTGTTGCTGGGCGACCTGGTGAATTACGGCATGCGCCCGAACGAGATTGTGGACATGGTTCGCGACATGGACGACAAGTTTGTCGCGAAAATCTGGGGCAATCACGAGAAGGCCGTCATGGACAACGATACGACCCGTTTCGCGACGGACCGCGGGCGCGCCATTCTCCATTACACGCAGAAGCGCCTGTCGCAGGAATCCATCGACTTCATCAATAACAAGATGAACCGCGACGGCACCTGCACCCTGGAAATCGACGGCAAAAAATTCCTGCTGGTGCACGGAATCCTGGGCGACCCGTACTGGGGCAAGTTTACGCCGGCGGAACTCATGCGCGAAGAATACGCCCCGTACGATTTCGTACTGACGGCTCATTCCCATGTATGCCATTACTTCGAGGTGCTTTTCAAGGCGGATTCCCCGAGCACGAGGAACAAGAAGAAGACCGTGTTTATCAATCCCGGCTCCGTAGGGCAGCCGCGGAATATCAATCCCTGCGCCCAGTTCGGGATTCTCGATACCGAGACGACGGAATACGAGCATATTTGCGTTCCGTACGACATCGAGGCGGAACAGAAACTTTATACGGACGAGGTAGATGTCTTCTACAAGGATCGTCTGACTTTAGGAATTTAAACAGAGGCTTATCATGAAGAAAAATCTGTATGTCATAAGTGGTGCTACCGGCATGACCGGCAGTGAACTTTCACGCCAGCTGCTGAAGGACGACAACATCGTTGTCGGCTTCGACAACTTCTTCGCCAGCTCCATCGATACGGTGAAGGACCTGGTCGGTCGTGACGATTTTATCTTTTACGAATACGACATCAACAATGCGGAACACATGGCTTCCATCACCGACAAGGTGAAGAGCCTCAAGGGTTCGTATTCCGGCCGCCTGATTTTCATCAACTGCGCTGCTGCGGTCCATACGAAGCACTTCTACGAAATTGAGCACACCTTCCAGACGAACGTCGTCTCGATGAAGATGTTCCTCGAAATGGCAATCGCCCTCGGTGCGGATACCTACATGAACTGCTCCACTTCCGAAGTGTACTCCATGCAGTCTTGGAACGCCAACGGTGGTGTCCGCGAAGACGACTTCCTGGTGCTTGCTACCGCGGAACACAGCCAGCGCACGAGCTACGCCGTCGGCAAGCTCCTCACGGAATTCTTCATGAAGGATGCCGTGGACAAGGGCCGAATCAAGGGCTGCTCCATCCGCTTCGCGAACGTGTACAGCAAGCATGAACGCTTTGCCGACCACATTATCCCGCACATCATCAACAACCTTCTCGAAAAGCCCGAAGTCACGCTTCTCGAAAACTCGAAGGTCAACAAGCGCACGTTCCTCCACAACATCGATAGCTGCCGCGCCGTGATGGAACTCATGGAATCGCCCGAGGCTCTCGACGGTACCGTCTATAACGTCGCGACCGAAGAAGAAATCTCCATCGTGGATCTGGTGAAGCTGATCGCGAAGAAGATGGGCATCGACGATGTGAAAATCAAGTTCGAAGGTTTCCGCAAGTCCGATCCGGAACGTCGCCTGCTGAACACCGACAAGATTCGTGCCCGCACGAACTGGAAACCGGTCGTCACGCTTGACGAAGGCCTCGAAATGTGCGTGAAGAGTATCGAAAGATGAAGTACCTGATTATTACCGTTGCCGGTACGGCGACCCGCTTCAACAGGGATACCGAAAAGGAAACCCTGAAGTGCCTTTACTATAAGGATTCTCCGAAGTTTGCGCTGCTGAACCAGCTCATCAAAAACTGCGGCGAATACGACAAGTACATCATCGTGGGCGGTTACCTCTATTCCGCGCTCGAAGCCTACGTGAAGGAAAATCTCCAGGCTTACGGCGACAGGATTGAACTCGTCTACAACGAACATTTCAAGGACTACGGTTCGGGTTACAGCCTGTACAAGGGCATCGAAGCCGTGAAGGAACAGGGCGATGTCACTTTCGTGGAAGGCGACCTGTTCTTCTTGAAGGAAAATTTCAAGCCGGTTTACGATAGCGAAAAGAGCGTGCTCACGATAAACCGCGAGCCCATCTATTCGAACAAGGCGGTCGCGCTCTATGTATCGACGGATGGCCGCCCGCATTACCTGTACGACACGAACCATTCTTCGCTCACGATTCCGGAGCCGTTCCTCGCGGTGTTCAATTCCGCGCAGATGTGGAAGTTCCAGTCCGCAGAAAAATTGCACGAGGCAGTCGCTTCGCTGACCGAAAAGCAACTCCAGGGCACGAACCTCGAGATTATTCAGGCGTATTTCAACAAGCTCTCCCGCGAAGAATACGACGTGGTCACGTTCGATGCCTGGTACAACTGCAACACCGTTGCGGACTACAACATTGTCCGCGAACTTATGGAGTAGAATATGGAAATTCTGAACAAGAAAATTGCCTTGCTCAAGTCCAAGGTCGAAAAGAACGAGACGATTACCATCATGATTATCGGCCTCGGTAGCGTCGGTACGTTCCTGCTCGACTTTCTGGTGAGCCTCCGCGATCCGCAGCTGAAAATTGTGGTCGCGGGCCGCAATGCCGCCAAGATGCAGATGGACGTGAACATCGTCCGCACGGCAGCGACGATCCGCCGCGAACTGCGCAGCCAGATTGAAATCCTCGGCGATTGCGACCTGAACGATGTCGACAGCATCGCCGCGACCATCAAGAAGGCGAACCCCGACTTTATCGTGAACAGCAGCCGCGTGTATTCGGGCCTCAAGTACGGGAGCATCTCGTGGAGCAACCTGCGCGCTTATGGCATCTGGTCTCCGCTCTCCATCCGTTACGCGAAGAACATCATGGCCGCTTACGAGAAGGCCGGCTCGAACGCCGTCACCATCAATACCTCGTATTCCGATGCCGTGATTCCTTGGCTCAAGTCTGCGGGCAAGACGTACTTCGATTTCGGTAGCGGCAACCTGAACCACCTCATTCCGCGCATGAAGTTCTTCATGGCCGAAAAGTACGGCATCGATAACCTCAACGATATCGACGTGACGCTTGCGGTGAGCCACTTCCACGATGTGGTGATTTCGAAGGAAGGCCATGCCGAAGGCCAGACCCTGCTTTTGAATTTCAAGAAGGATGGCAAGGATTTGCCGTTCGACCAGGCCGAAGTGCTTTCCGCATGCTCCATCCCGATGCCTGTGGACCAGAAGCGCAACATGATGAACGCTTCGAGCAACTTCAACATCATCGATTCCATCCTCACCGCGCTCCGCGAAAAGACGGTGACCAAGGTGCATGCGCCTGGCGTCGATGGCGAAATCGGCGGCTACCCGGTGCTCATTGACGGCGCGAAGGCGGAAGTCTCGTTCGATACTTCGCTCTTTGCCATGGATGACATGCGTGCGGCAAACCGCAAGTCCATCTACTGCGATGGCATTGAGAACGTGGAAAACGGCACGCTCGTCTATACCGACGAACTCGTGGCGAAGGTGAAGAAGGCCTTCAACGTCGACTTGCCGAAGCGCGTCGCGTTCGAAGATATCGAGAAGACGGCCGACTTTATCATCAAGAACATCATCGAGCCGTTCGCCCCCAAGAAGTAAAATCTGGCGGTGCTAAAAAATTTGGGTTCGCTGCGGTAGTAGCGAACCCTTTTTGTATTAAGCCTTGCAGCCGTTTTCCAGGAATTCCTTGTACGGGATATCCGGTTCCAGGATGTAGTGCCCGTGATGCTTGCCGCGGTCTTCTACAGGCGGGAACGCCATGTAGTCGCCGTAGGCCTGCGTAAGGATATTCTTGTACCCGGACGGAATGGGGAACATGTGTCCGGCAAATTCGGCCTCGACCGAGCTCTCGAAATCCACCGCGTTCCAGGTGTTTATTTCCAGGGGTTCGGCGGTAAAGAGCATGATGGCGATTTTTTCGGTCTTGCGGTCGTTGTACATCGTGGCGATGCGCTGGATTTCTTCGAAATCCTTCATGTGGTCGCGGTTGTACGCGGCGACGCGCTGACGGTTCTTTTCGTTCAGTTCCGGATTGGTCAGGCGCATGAACGTCCCGTTCTCGATATTGAGCCGGTTTATCTGTTCGTAGCGTTCCTGGGCGCCTTCTTCCACGAGATTGTCCAGCGGGAAGATGTCGACGAAGAGCCCCTGGTTCATCTTCTGGTATTTGATGATGGGGCTGATGGCGCTCGTGTTCGCATTGCGGACTCGTGCAAACGAGGCGGCGTAATCGTTGTCCGTGTAAGGAGTCTGCAAAAAGATGGGGTGCTTGAATTCGTCGCCGAGGCGGATGAACTTCTCGTAGTCTTCGCGCGGCATGGCGAGGTCGGCATCGTCATCCCACGGGATAAATCCCTTATGGCGGATAGCGCCGAGCAGCGTTCCGCACATGAGGAAGTAGCGCAGGTTGTGTTTCTTGCAGACCCTGTCGATTTCCAGCATCAGTTCCAGTTCGACCGCCCAGATTTTTTTCCTGTGGGAATCGACGAGGAATTCGCATTGGATTTCTTCGTCCAGAAAATTCGGCGGAACGATGCCTTCCGCGACAATTCTTTCGGGCTCGGTCATGGTCTAGAATTCGCTGTAGTCGATCAGAGGTTCGCCGGTCATCTTGAAGTAGGTATTCTTGTCCAGCAGGGTGTGCGGAATGCCGATGTCCTTGGGGTAGTCGCGCCAGCTTTTCCCGTATTCGCGGTTCAGGATTTCTTCGGCCTTGTTCGGGCAGGCGAATTCCTTGCCTTCGAACATGATGGTCGTAAGCGGGTACACGTCGTCGTGATGCCTGAAACCGTGGAATCCGTACATGGTCAGGTCCCAGTTGCCAAGACCCGGAACGATTCGGGAAGTCGGCTCCAGCGAGTAGATGCCGCTTTCCTTCCAGTTGGTTTCGTAGAAGTCGAAGATTTCCTTCCAAGTATGCGGCACGCGCATGAAGGTGATGACCTTGTCCCTGAACGCGAGGTACTGTTCCTCGGTCACTTCTTCCTTCAAGAAGTCGTTCGGGAAGAATTCGATGTTCCTTACGTCCCTCAGGCAGGTGCCGTTGAACACGTGCATGCAGTGAGGAGTCTTGATGACGATATTCTTGTTCGGGTTCTCGCGAATGAGCTTGTCGTAGTATTCGGAATAGTAACCCGTCTTCTTGGAAGAATCGATCCAGACGAAGTTGGAATCGGTCTTCAGCACTTCAAGCAGCTTGTTGTAGTCGGAGCGGGCCATGGCGATATCGATATCGTCGTCCCAGGGAATGAATCCCTTGTGGCGCTTGGCGCCGAGCAGCGCGCCGCCTTCGAGGTACATCTGGATGCCGTAGGGCTTGAGCAGGCCGAGAATGTAGTCCGCAAAATCGACTTCGGCGAGCTGGAATTCGCGGAGAACTCCTGTCGCGGGTTTCAGTTGCCCGATGTCGCAGTGGTGCTTCAGGTAGTTGACTTGGAACGTCAAGTTCTTGACTTCTTTTTCCAGTTTCCTGTTCCTGATTTTAGTCTTGAAAAGTATCGGGTAAAGAGGACCCATGCACTTGATGATAATTTGCTTTACACCCATGGTTATTTATTCTCCAAGTCTTTCTTGATTTGCGTCGTGCTGATTTCCGGAGTACGTTCCAGATAAACGACTTCGCATTGTTCTTTTAGAAAATCGAATTTGCCTTTCCAGTCATCGCCCATTACGAACGTGTCGATGTGGTATTCCTTCACGTCGGTCTTTTTCTGCTCCCAGTTTTCTTCGGGGATGACCAGGTCTACGTAACGGATGGCTTCCAGCAACTGCTTGCGCTTCTCGAAACTGAAATAGCATTTCTTCTGCTTGGCGTTCCAGTTGAATTCGTCGGTCGAAAGGGCTACGATCAGGTAGTCGCCCAGGGCCTTTGCGCGGCGGAGCAGGTTGATGTGACCATAATGGAGGAGGTCGAAAGTTCCGTACGTAATAACGCGTTTCATTGCATTATTCCTTTTCGATAAACGTGACACTGCCGAAATGGGGAATTCTCGCTTCTACCGGAGGCAATTCCATGTATTTGCCGTAGCGCATGGTGAGGATGCGGTCAGGGTTGATTGGGCCCCAGAAATCGTAGTCGCCGATTTTGTAGCGCTTGAGCGGGAACACGTCTTCGGGATACTGCATGCCGATATCGAACGGGTAGGCGAGCAGTTCGCGGTCTTCGTTGATGACTTCAGTTCCCTTGCGCGCATCGAAAGAAGCCTTGCGCTTCTCGTATTCTTCCGGGGCGATGAGCCCGAGTTTTTTGCGGCGGTCGATATAGGCGACTGCATGTTCGTAGCGGAACTGGGCAAAATCGCGTGCGTTGATTTTCTTGATTCGGAACAGGTCGACGCAGAGCCCGTGATGCGAATAGATTTCGTCTTGCGGGTAATGTTCGTACGTGCATTCGGTGCCCGTGTCCTTTACGCGGGACCATGCATGGAAAAAGTTCGGCTCGGTCTTTTCGTTTTCGAGGAACATGTCGGCAGGGAGTTCCTTCGAAAGGATATCCATGGCCTTCTCGTAGGTGTCGTCGAACAGGAAGAAGTCGAAGTCGTCGTCCCAGGGGATGAACCCGCCGTGGCGTACGGCCCCGAGAAGCGTTCCGAATGCGATTTCGTAGGGGATGTCGTTCTTTTCGAGGATGGTGGCGATGGTCTTCGCCATTGTCAAGAGACGGTCCTGCACGCGCTGGATGTCAAAGGGCATTTCCATTATAGGGCCTCCACCATGTCCAGGCTGAAAACCGGGATATGGAACTTATCGGCGACGGCCTTGCGTTCGGCGAAGGAATCGTCGATGAATATCGAATCGGTGTTGTCGATAAAGTCAATCTTTTTCTGGCTCGGGTCCAGATGAATAATACGGTCGAATACCTGGCGGATGCGCAGTTTGCCAAGCAGGTCGTCGAGCTTGCCGAGCTTCTCGTCGTCGTGACGGGAAAGGAGCGTGACCTTGATGCCGTTGTTGATGCAGCGGTACAGGAAGGCCATCAGGGCGTCGTTCACGAACTGCTTTTCCAGGTAGACGCAGTCGTCGAAATCGACAAAGACTTCGCCGTATTTCAGGCTGAGCTTGTATTTGTTGTCGAGCGCACGGTCCATTTCCACGTCGTAGTCGTTGCGGAGAATGGATACGGGAATTCCGAAGGCGTCGAACAGCGACATCAGCGCGAAGTTGATGCCCTGCGCGCGGAAAAGGGACGAAGAACCGCCGAAACGGCTCGCGACTTCGAGGAGCGTGAGCTCGCCATCAGCGTTGCGCTTGACTTGGTAGAACCATGCGCCCCTGAACTTGATGGCGCCGTTGATTTTCTTGGCGAAGTCCTCGAATTCCTCGGCGTTTTCCTTGACGGGTTTCGTGTTGACGCTGATGCCGTTCATGATGCGGCTGCGTTCGCGTGCCGCGGCGAAAAGCAGTTCGCCATCGCTTGCGGTAAAGCAGTCCACCGTGTATTCCTTGCCCGGCAAGAACTCCGAAAGGATGCACGACGGATACTGATCCATGTGCGCCTTGAGGTCTTCGACGCTCGTGATTTTCTTTGCGCCGCGGCTGCCGTAGCCAATGTCGGGTTTTGCGAATATGGGGAAGGCGCTGTCGCCGACCTGTAGGAGCTTGTATGCGGAAAGAATCCTGGGAATCTTGACGGTGCCGCCCAGGGCCTTGTACGTCTTCGTCTTGGAAAGGCAAATCTGGGTGGTTTCCACGTCGGATGCGATTACCTTGCAGCCGATTTCGTTTTCGTTCTTCTTCAGGATTTCGATGACGGCATCCATGGCCGGGTAAATCGCATCAATCGCGTTGTCCGCGACTACCTTCTTGATGGCGGGAATGAATTCCGGCGCCGTGATGAAGGGGAGGCCGCCCACGTAGTTCTCGAACACGAATTTTCCGTGGTCGTCTACGGAACTGGCTCCAATCAGGTTGAAATGCGTTGAATTCTTGACGGACCTATAGACTTCCAGGGCGATTTCGGAACCGCACGGAAAAACGAGGATGTTCTTTTTTTTCGCCATGGGGTGCAAGTCCGTATTACTTCTTGTGGATTACGATGTCGATAATCCTGTCGATGCTTTCGTTGTCGAGTCCTGCGAACATGGGCAGGCAAAGTACCTGGTCGGCGAGCTTGTGGGCGACGGGCAGGTTTTCGGGCCTGGCCGATTCGAGCCCCTTGTAGGCGCTGAACGTGCTGATGAGCGGGTAGAAGTAACGGCGTCCGTATACGTTGTGCTCTTTAAGCTTCTCGTAGAGGGCGTCGCGGCTCAGGCCGTATTCCTCGCTGATGAAAATCGGGAAGTAGGCGTAGTTGTGGTGCACTCCCTCGACGTCTTCGAGCATGCGGATGCCGGCGACGTTCTTGAGGGCCGCCCTGTAGCGTTCGGCGGTCGCCTTGCGCCTTGCGATGGCGTCGTCCACCTGCTTCAGGTTCAATAACCCGTAGGCGGCGCGGATTTCGTCCATCTTGCTGTTGATGCCGGGAGCGACGACTGTCGTTTCGCCGGCAAAGCCGAAATTCTTCAGGTAGTCGATACGCTTCTTGGTGGCTTCGTCGTGGCAGACGAGGGCGCCGCCTTCCACGGTGTTGTACACCTTGGTCGCGTGGAAGCTGAGCGTGCTCATGTCGCCCGCGTTGAGGATGGATTCACCATTCACCTTGACGCCGAATGCGTGGGCCGCGTCGTAAATGACCTTGAGGCCGTACACGTCAGCGATTTCCTGGATGCGCTTGGTGTTGCAGGGCGTGCCGTACACGTGCACCGGCATGATGGCCGTGGTGTGCGGGGTGATGGCCGCTTCGATTTTTTCAGGATCGATATTGCCGGTCTTTTCGTCGACATCGACAAAGACGGGCTTGAGGCCGTTCCACCAGATGGAATGCGTTGTGGCGACAAAACTGTACGGGGTGGTAATCACTTCGCCGGTGATTCGCATGGCCTGCAGCGCCGTGATGAGCGGCAGCGTGCCGTTCGTGAACAGGCTGATGTACTTGACGCCGAGATACTCCGCCAAGGCCTTTTCGAGTTCCTTGTGGTAGTGCCCGTTGTTCGTGAGCCATTTGCGGTCCCAGATGTCCTTGAGCATCGGGATGAAATCGTCAAGGGAAGGGAGAAGCGGCGAGGTGACGGTAATCAGTTTATCTTCCATGACGAAATCCTTTTATTGTCTCTATCAGGTAGTCCAGACATTCGAAATGTAGTAATTTCGCCATACCGAAGTACAGCACGATTCCCAACACAATCTGTATTGCCGCGGATAGATAAATGTGAAGGTCGATGAGGCTGAACAGGTAGAGGCATGCCCCCATGAAGGCCGAAAGGGCGAAGGAAGGCATGATGTCCTTCAACTGCTCAAAATAGCCGTATCCCAGCATTTTCTTGTTGGGATGGGCATTGATGAAAATGCACGAAATCGTGGAAAGGACGGCGCCGTAGGCGATGCCGAGAGGCGACCTGAAAATGGCGAGACCGCCGAACAGGAAAACGAGCCCGAAGATTTTCTTGATGATTTCCAGCTTGAGGAAAATATCGCTTCGGCCCATCGCGTTGATCGCGGAAAGGTTCGACGTGTGGATGGGCCTGAATGCGTAAATGAAGCAGTAGATTTGCACGAACGGAACGCAGGGTAGCCACTTCTCGCCCAGCAGGAATATGATCAGGGGCTTTGCCAACATGGCGAGCCCGGCCATCATCGGGATAATCAGGAAGGAACTCGTGACGATGGACCTCCGCATGAGTTTTTTCATCATGGGACGGTCGTCCTGATATGCCGAAAGGGACGGCAGCATTACCGACTGGATGGAATTGTCGATGTTGTTCACGACCAGGTTCGGGAAGTGGTCACCGCGGTTGTAGTAGGCGAGGTCAGCCGGAGAGAATACCTTGCCTATGATAAGTCCGCGCAGGTTGGAATAGAGCGTGTCCAGGAGCGAAGAACAGAGGAGCTTCCAGCCGAAGCTGAACAAGGCCTTGAGCCGCTGTAAAGAAAATTCCAGGCTGGGGCGCCACGGGACAAGGAACCACATGATGAAGATGTTCAGGACGCTGATGGAAAGCTGCTGGATGACAATCGCCCACACGCCGGCCCCTTGCACTGCGGCCACGATACCCGCGATGCCCGAAGGAATCATCGCGCCGAGGCTCCGGTAGAACAGGCTCCGGAACATCATGTTCTTGACGACGTAGGCATACTGGATGGAGTACGGAACTCCGATGGGGAGGGAGAGTGCGAGCACGCGGATTACCGGCGAAAGCGCTTCTTTCCCGTAAAAGTCGGCGATGTACGGAGCTGCCGCGTAGAACACGGCGTAGGCGACAAACGAAACGCCGAGACTCGCCCAGAATACAGAAGAAAAGTCCAGGAAGGTCGTTTCTTTCTTTTGGATGAGGGCGGTGTTGAGCCCGCTCTGGACGAATATGTTCGCTATGGAAACAAATATCATGGCGAGGGCGACCACGCCAAAATCATCCGGGGCGAGGATTCGCGCCAGGACGATGGATACGACAAACTGCGTCAGCTGGGTTCCCAGCCGCTCGCAGTATTTCCAGAAAAGCGACGCGATTATGGTTCGTTTGGTGGGCAATTAATATTTCCCGTACTTGTAGCCGTATCCGTCGCTATGGCCATGTTCGTACTTGTTGATGACGAAGCTGGCGTGAACACCGCTGTTGCCCTTGAGCAGTTGCTTCATGCCGTCCTTGATGGCTTCGATACTGTGCTTGTTGTATTCGATGACCATGACAATCTGCGATGCGACGCGGCAGGCGAGTGCGGCGTCGGTCACGAGCATGATGGGCGGGGTGTCGACGATGATGAGATCGTAATTCTTTTCCAGTTCGTCGATGGTGTTCGTGTAGTGCTTGGAACCGAGCAGTTCGGAAGGGTTGCTCGGAACGCTTCCGCAGGGGATGATATCGAGGTTTTCGACTTCGGTATTGCAGATGACTTCGTCAAGGGTAGCGCTGTGCAGCAGGACCTGCGAAAGACCCTTTCCGCGCTTGATGCCGAATTCCTTGTGCAGACGGCCCTTGCGGAGGTCGGCGTCGATAAGGAGTACCTTCTTGCCGAGGCCTGCGCACAGGGCGGCGAGGTTTACCGAGATGAAGCTCTTGCCCACGCCGGGGATAAGTCCGCTTACGCCGATAATCCTGCGCTGGCCTTCTTCCATGCTGAATTCGAGGGAACTGCGGAGGGCGCGGAGCGATTCCACGGCCACGTCGTCGGGTTCGACCACGGCGAGCGGGCGCGTTCCCTTGGTTCCCTTCGGGTTGCCCTTCGGAACCTTCGCGTAGACGCTGAATCCCGTTTCGCGTTCGATGAAGTTCGCGTCGCGGACACCGCTGCTCAGCTTGCTCTTGATGGAGACGAGCGCGATTCCGACCAGGAGCCCGATAAAGAGGGCCGCGCATATGATGAGGGGTTTTTTGGGCTTGGACGGTGTCGAGACCTGTTCCGCAAAGTCGATGATGCGGACCGATCCGACTTCACCCGCGGACACGAGCTTCAACTGCTGGATGTTGTTGAGCATCGTGGTGTACATGAGCTTGCTCATGTCCACTTCGTTCGTGAGCTTCAGGACTTCCTGCTGCGTCGAGGGGAGTTTCTTTGTCTCGTTAGAGTTGCTTGCGAGTTCGCGCTTCAGGGCGTTTTCCTGTTCCTCGAGGGTCTTGATGGTCGGATGTTCCGGCTGGAACAGGCGGATGGCGCTCTGCTTCTTCTGCTGCAGTTCAAGCAGGCTCTGCTGCAGTTTGGTGCGCTTTTCAAGTACGAGGCGCGTTTCCGCATTGATGTCGATGGAGCCGACGCGGTTCCTGTAGGTGTTGTACTTCAGGAGCGAACTGTCCATCTGGGCTTTTACATCGGGCAGCTGCTTTTCCAAGAACTCGAGCGTCTTCTGCGCTTCGGCGTTGCGCTGTTCCACGTTCTGACGCAGGTAGGTCGTCGCGATTTCGTTCAGGATGTTCGTCGCGCGGTCCGGGTAGATGTCCTGGTAACTGAATTCCAGGATGCCGGTCTTTTTCCCGCGTTCCTTCACCTTGAACTTGCTCTTGAACGAGGCAATGGCGTCGAGCCTTTCCATTTTCTGGAGCTTGAACTTCTGCTTGGGCTCGGCGTTCATGTAGAATACGTTTATCGTGACAGTGTCGCCGGCGTAGGGCGCCTTGCAAGTCTGGCTTACGGTACACGTCAGGACTTTTTTCTTGTTGTGGTCCAGCAGGTAGTAATTGGTGCTGTCGATAACGACGGCATGCCAGGGGCCGGTATCTTCATCGGGAGGGAGCTTGCCCCAGGGAACTTCGAAGGCGCTCAATTCCATGCGGCCTTCCCGGTGCAGAATTCTGTTTATTTTGCTTATAGGTGTCGCCACGTACTGCAGGTGCATCTTTTCGACGGCTTCACCGATAATCTGGCGGCTCATGATGAGCTCGATTTCCGTTTCGGCAGGGCTTGTCGTCGAAAAGAGGTTTCCGAGGCCGGCCATCATCCCGACGTTCTTGCCGTTTTTCGATTCGATTTGCAGCAGCGCATCAACCTTGTAGACAGGTCTAATCCACATGGCGATGAACACGCCGATGATACCGGCAAGAATCAGGCATGGAAGCACTATCTGCCAGTTCTTGGCGATGTCTTTCAGAAGGTCCAAAAGATCGGTTTCTTCTTTTTTCGATGACGAAGCCATTAGATAATCCTCAATGTTCTAAACACTCCACCATAAATTAGAAAAAATTGCTAAAATATTTGTAATGAAAAAGTTGTTTGCTATTCTCTTTGTGGCTGTTTGTGCGTCTTTCGCCTATATTCCGGGCGAATCGGGCTTTGTGTCCCTCGATTACGGACATGGCATTTTCGGCAACCCCGCGGGCCTTTCCGCATTCGATTCGCAGGGGGCGCTGCTTGGCTACCAGTACGATGACGGCATCTCCGCTTTCCGCGCCGGTGTGAACCTCGACCGCATAGGTGTCGGGTTCGACTACCGCACCGACGGTGACCATATCGACGAGTCCCGCTGGAATCTCACATATTCGTTCCCGATGTTTGGGCGCCTGCTGTTTTCCGGTACGCGCGCCATGGCCTTCCGCAGCGCCGATTTCCAGGGTACGGAATGGGTGCTCGACCAGGGCTTTATCGTGCGCCCGACCACGTTCTTCTCGCTCGGTTACATGTGCGAAAACTTGCTCTATTTGGGCCCCCAGTCACAGGAGCGCATCCATAGTTTTGGCGCGACGCTGCGCATCGGGAAGCGCTTCTCGGTCAGCTACGATTGGGAAGATTTCGAGAACCACAGGCTCCTCCTGGAACTGGGCCTCTACGGGTTCCGTTTCGGTTTGCAGATGCCCCTCTTCGGCGATGACGAATGGAGGCTTACGGTATCCACGACCATCGGCGGGTACAACGATTTCGCACTTACTTTCTTCGACGATTACCTCCCGAAGCGCGGGGTGTGGGGGTACCATTCCGCCCGCAATCCCGATGCGTCCCGGTTCGCGCGTATAGTGCGCGTGCCCCTGAATACGGAAGTCGCCGAGGTGGCCGAAGGCCTGCCGTTTATCGGGCCTAAAAAGATTGGCATCGCCGAAGTGCGCAATTTGTTCGAACACCTGCTGCGCGACCCCGCGGCCGGGCTTGTCATTCTTGACTTCTCGGGCTACCGAGGCGACGTGGGCGTTTCCAGCGAAATCGACCGCCTGGTAAACCTGATAAAGGCCCGCGGCTCGAAGGTGGTCGCTTACATGGACGATATTCGCCCGGCGGTGCTTCTTGCCGCATCGTCGGTGGACCGCATCGTGGCTGAACCTTCGGCTCATTTTGCATGGCGCGGCCTGGGCGGAACTTCGCTCTACTACAAGGGATTCTTCGAAAAGATCGGCGTGAAGGTGGAATTCCTGAGGCATGGCACATACAAGTCTGCGGTGGAACCCTATGTCGCCGATTCCATGTCGGCCGAGGCCCGCGAAAACAGGGAAACCCTGTACAAGGATTTGTGGCAGGCGCTATCGTCGCGGATCGCATTGCGTGGCGGCGGCAACGCCTACGAGAGGGTGCGTCAGCTGGATTCTCTCGCGAAGGAACCCGTGGTGACCGCTTCGGCTGCCGTGAAGTCGAAACTCGTGGATACGCTCCTCTACATCGACCAGGTCCCGGCCTATGCGCTCAAGACGTTCTTCGACGTGGATGCCCCGCAGGCGCGGTATGTCGACTGGTATCCGACCGACAAGAAGGTCTTTTCCGAGAGCTGGCGCAAGCGTTCACGCATAGCGCTCCTCAATATCAGCGGCACGATTGATGCCGGGATGGAACGTGACGTGTCCGAATCGCTCCGGAGGCTCCCGCGCAATGTCGAGGCGATTGTCTTGCGCATTTCTTCGCCGGGCGGCAGCGCCATCGCGTCGGACAAGATTTGGGGCGCCCTGAAGGCCGTGCGCGAGCGCGGCATTCCCGTGGTCGCAAGTATCGGGAGCGTGGGTGCGTCGGGTGCTTACTACATCGCCTGCGCTGCCGACAAGATTGTCGCCGAGCCGCATTCCATCGTGGGTAGCATCGGCATCTACGGCGGAAAGGTGGATGCTTCCGGCCTGCTGAGCAACCTGGGCATTCGCCCCGAACCGGTCAAGAGCCATGCGCATGCCGATGCCGAAACGTTCGCCCGCTCGTGGGACGATTCCGAAAAGGCCGCACTCCAGCAGTACATGGACGAATTCTACGACCGCTTCGTCGGAATTGTTGCGGGCCAGACCGGAATCGCGAAGGAAACCGTGGATTCCGCATACGGCGGCGGTCGCGTGTTCGTGGGGCAGAAGGCGCTCGGCTACGGGCTCGTGCAGGGCTTGGGCGGCATCGACCTCGCCATCAAGGAGGCACGCCTGCTCGCGAAGATTGGCGAAGGCCGCGACATCGAACTCTTTTCCCTGAATACGGGCGATTCCAGGCTGCTCTCGCAACCCTCTGTCCGCGCGCTGGCGGAATACTTCGGCGATATCGGGCAGGTGCGCTTCTGGGCCATAGAACCGTCCCTCTGGAACGTGGAGCCCTGACATGCTAGCCATCGTCCTTACTGTTCTGTGCTGCCTTTTCTTCTCGGCGTTCTGCTCCGTGACGGAGGCGTCGTTCTACAGCGTGCCGCCCGCGACGGTGGAGTTCTTGCAGAAGAACAAGAAGTTTACGGCGAAGTACCTCACGCACGTTAAGGAAAATATCGACCGCTATATCGCCTCGGTGCTCATCGTGAACACGGTCGCGAATACGGTGGGTGCGTCGCTTGCGACCGCGCTTGCGGTGAAACGCCTCTCCTCGACGGGCGCGATGGCGCTCCCGATTATCCTCACGATTCTGATCCTCCTCTTCGGTGAAATTACTCCGAAGACGCTCGGCGTGAAGCAGGCGAAAACGTTTGCCCCGCTGGTCGCCGTTCCCTTCTTCTACATCACCAAGATCCTCAGCTGGACAGGCCTTATCTGGCTTTGCCTCACGCTCACCAAGCACTGGACGCACGAAGACGAAGACAAGAAGGAAGTGAGCATCGAGGACATCAACAGCCTCGTGAGCCTCGGGCTCCGCGAAGACGTCATCGACCGCCAGCAGGCATCCGTCATCAAGAACATTCTCGCGCTCAAGTCCGTCGCCGCGCGCAAGGTGATGACCCCGTTCCAGGTGGTGTTCAGCCTCCCCGCCGACAAGACCATCGGCGAGACGCTCGACGAGCGCGGCAACTGGCCTTTCTCCCGCATCCCGCTTTATGGCGACAATAAGGACCGCTGGATTGGAATCGTCCTCCGGCGCGACGCCTACAACCAGCTCGCCGAAGGCCACCGCGACGTGAAACTCCGGCAGCTCATGCGCCCCCTGCAGCTCATTCCCGACAGCGTCATGCTCGACAAGCTTCTGCTCCGCTTCCTCAAGCAGCGCGGACACATGGTGGGCGTGGTCGACGAGTTCGGGGCCATCGCGGGCATTGTGAGCCTCGAGGACGTGCTCGAAGAAATCCTCGGCCGCGAAATCGTGGACGAGTACGACGAGTCCGTGAACCTGCAAGAAACAGCCCGCCGCCGCAGCAAGGCTCTTGCCTTCATGCGCAAGAACCGTCCCCCAAAACCCCGCGCATAACCCTCCCGCAATGTCATCCCGGCCCTGTTGAGCCAGCCCCGGACTTGTTCTTAATAGCCACTTGTAGCTTTGCTGCTTAGTGGATATAATCCTCGGAACGGGGACGGGGGGGCACCGATTTAGTAGATTATTTTTAGGGCGGTGTTGCGCTTGTTTTTTTGTTTTTTGCCGATAGCGTCGCGGTTGCGTTTTTGCCTTGACGGAATTGAGGATTGTGTTTTTTTCTTTATAGAAGTTATTGTTGGAAAAACCGTGTAATTAGCGACGACTATAGCTATGGGGGTATAGGAGCAGGTGTTGTTGCAATAATTGTTGACGATAGCGGAGTATCCTTCTATATAAACAGAATCAGATATACTTATATCGATGTTTTGGGGAACATAGATATAATTAGAATCAATCACTGTGCTCATATTGGGGCTTCCGTCGGGCATTGTTTTAAAATGCTTCAACGAAATGCGTTTCGTAAACATAATGGGCTGGTTGTTGGAGATATCAGCGGAATTTTTTCCTTTATAGAGCACCTTGAATGAACAGTTTTCTTTCTGCTGTTGCTCAAAAACGCAGGCGTCATTATCCCACACGCTGTCGATGATTCCCGAAATGTTGATGGTGTGCTCTAAGGAAGGTCTCGTTGCTGGGTCTGGATACTTTTCTTCTGTACTTTCATATTTTGTATTTATAGAAAAGACTTGCATACCCAATGCCGTTGAAATTTGTAGGCACATTGGAATGGCATCGCACCGTTCGTTTGGGTTTGGCGATGTTTGTGCCAAAATTGAAATGGAAAACACGAAAATTGTGAAGAAAAAAATCCGCATAAAAGAAAAATACATAAAAAAAAGAAGCTTGAAAAGAGCTACGCTGAATTTGCTATTGGTCGTTTTGAAACGGATGGTGATTGGCATTCTTTGGAGACAGAAACTTCTTTAGATTCAAAAAGAAAAAGTGAAGGGTATCCAAATAGGTTCGCAACAGACTATCCAGCCGTATTTTGGAAATTGGAAATCCTATGAATTTGATGTGCCTGCACAGGCTTTGGAATTGCTTTCCGAGCCTCATTCGGATATTCGTTTCCAAATTGTTTTGAATTCGGCTGATTCTGTTTGGATTGATAATCTTCGCTTTGTGGGAACGATGGCTGCGAATCCTGTTAACAAATGGACTCCGCAATGTCCTGGTGATAATGGATGTGAACCGGCAAAGCCTTTGTTGTTGAGGGTTGACGAGTCTATTCGTGTTGTGGCGGAAGGTGATTTGTGGGTGGAAATTGTTGGCTTCCCTAACGATTGGGTTCCCATGAAGGTTAAAGTGGGGCTTGCTGCAGAAGATGGAGCTCCGCTGACGGGATTTATGGTGTTTGAAGGTGAAACAATTCCGTTAATGGGGTGGTATTCAGAGAACGCATTTGATTTCGTGCCAGGCAAGCGCTATTTGTTGAAACTTTATAATTTAGGTGGTCGTTCGTATAGAATGAATGCATGGGTAAATGGGGTTGCTGGGGAAATGACGGTTGCCGAAAATATTGTATTTACAAGATATGAGGTAGTTTTTTTTTGGCTCGCGAACTTTTCAATAAAAAAATCTATTGACTGACGTGTAACGAACAAAACTACTTATATAATTCTACCAATTGATATAATTGATAGAATGAAAATTCAATATTTTTCGGACTTTTTTGCAAAAAAGTGATTTTTCTACCTTGTCGCCTTCGCGAAAACCATCTATATTTGTTTCGCTTTTCCTAGGGCGCCGATGCCCTGGAATCTAATTCACCTAGAGGATTTACATGAAGACCATTACGGTAAACCCGAAGTCCGTCACCCGCAAGTGGAAGCTTGTGGATGCCGCCGACAAGCCGATGGGACGCGTTGCAAGCGAAGTTGCTCGCCTCCTCATGGGCAAGCACAAGGCCATCTATTCCCCGAACGTCGACACTGGTGACTTCGTTGTTGTCATCAACGCCGGCAAGGTTGCCGTTACCGGCAACAAGAACCTGAACAAGGAATACTTCCACCACACCGGTCACATCGCCGGCGAACGCTGGATCAATTTCGCCGACCTCATGGCGAAGGACCCGACCGCCCCGCTGACCGCTGCTATCTGGGGTATGCTCCCTCACAGCGCTCTTGGCCACAAGATG
>NZ_JAFZKX010000044.1 GCF_017551775.1 Fibrobacter sp.
CTCACCGCCTACAACAGTTCCATGGGCGGGTTCCAGATTACGCCCTGCGGACGCGTGCAGACCCCGACGCTCGCCATCATCGTGAAGCGCGAGGAAGAACGCCAGGAGTTCAAGCCGCAAAAGTTCTGGACCATCGAAGCGGACTTCGACAACGACGGGAACGCCTACCAGGGCAAGTGGTTCACCACCGGCAAGGAAGAAGGCAAGGACCGCGTCAAGCAGATTTTCGACGAGAAGAAGGCGAACGCGATTCTCGACAAGTGCAAGGGCAAGCCCGGCAAGATCGAGGAGACAACCGTCCCCACCCAGCAGAAGTGCGGCCAGCTATACGACCTCACCACGCTCCAGCGCGAAGCGAACAACCGTTTCGGCTTCAGCGCGAAGACGACGCTTTCCATCGCGCAGGCGCTCTACGAACGCCACAAGGCGACGACCTACCCGCGTACCGACAGCCGTTGCCTGCCCGAAGACTACGTGCCGACCGTAAAGGCGACCCTCGGAAAAATTGAGGGCCCGCTCCAGAAGTTCGCACTGGAAGCGCTCGACAACAGCTACGTGAAGCGCACCCCGAAGGTTTTCGACAACACGAAGATTTCGGACCACTTCGCCATCATCCCCACGGGCGTGACCCCGAAGGGACTCACCGAAGCCGAAGAGAAAATCTATACGATGGTGTGCCAGCGATTCATCGCGGTATTCTTCCCGCCGGCACAGTACCTGAACACGACGCGCGTCACGACCGTCGAAGGCGAGACGTTCATCACCGAAGGCAAGATTCTCGTGGACCCGGGATTCAAGGCGGTCTACGGCAAGGACAGCGACGAGGAATCGAGCATCCCGAAACTGAAAGGCGATTCCGCGAAGACGCTCGACATCCGTGCGAACGAGGACTTCACCAAGCCGCCCGCACACTACACCGAAAGCACGCTCCTTTCCATGATGGAAAGCGCGGGCAAGCTCGTCGAGGACGACGAGCTGCGTGACGCCATGAAGGAACGCGGGCTTGGTACGCCTGCGACACGCGCCGCCATCATCGAAAAACTGGTGAGCGACAAGTACGTTGTCCGTGACGGGAAGGAAATGATCCCGACGGCGAAGGCGTTCGACCTCATCCGCGTGCTCTCCGCCATGAACTGCGACGCCCTCACGAGCCCCGAACTCACCGGCGAGTGGGAATACAAGATGGACCTCATCTCCAAGGGCAAGGAATCCCGCGAGAACTTCATGCAGGGCATCGTCGAGATGACGAAGACCATGGTGAAAAACATCAAGGGCTTCAAGGAAGAGAACACCACCGGCGAGGCGAAATTCAGCCCCGTGAACGGCAAGAAGGTGTTCGAAACCGTGAGCCGCTACACCACCGAAGACGGCATCGTCATCCGCAAGATTATCGGCGGCAAGCACCTCAGCGACGAAGAGATCGTGGAGCTCTTGACCAAGAGGAAGATCGGCCCCCTGACCGGTTTCCGCAGCAAGCGCGGCGCAGAATTTTCGGCAGTGCTCACCATCAACAGCCAGAACAAGATTGAGTTCGTGTTCGACGAGAAGCCCGAAGAAATCGAGATCGGCGAGAAGGTGGGGCAGTCCCCCATCGACAACACCGACGTGTTCGAGACGCTCACCGGCTACGTGAGCCAGAGCTACATCGACAAGAAGCCTTCGGGCCTGAACCTCCCCAAGGTGCTCCTCGGCAAGGAGATTCCGCTCGAAGAAATCAAGAACCTGCTCGCCGGCAAGAAGACCGCGCTCATCAAGGGCTTCCGCAGCAACAAGACGCGCAGGCTCTTCGACGCCTACCTCATGCTCGAAAAGGGCAAGCTCAAGTTCGACTTCCCGCCGCGCGAATTCAAGCCGCGCCGGTTTGCCGCAAAGAAAAAAGAAGAGTAATTTGATGTGAGATGAGGGATGAGCAATTACACATCCCTCATTATTTATCTCCCGGTAATTCGGGCTTTCTTCGGGGTGGAGAGGTTCTTCACCTCTTTCAGTATCTTTTCGGGCCCGATTTTCGCATAGGCCATCTTCAAGATTTCGGCACAGGCAAGCGTGTCGGCCATCGCCCTGTGGTGGTTAAAATCAGGCAGCCCGAGGGATTCGGTCAGGTTGTGAAGGCTATAGCTGGTGTGCCCCGGGAACACCTTGCGCGAAAGCTTCACCGTGCACAGGCGCGGCGGGTCGAACGCGATGCAGCACCGCTTCATCTCGGTCCGCAAGACCTTGCTGTCGAACTGCACGTTGTGCGCAACAAAGATGCGCCCGTCCAGAAGCTCGGCCACATGTTCCGCAACCTTCGAAAACTGCGGGGCGCCGCTCACCATCTCGTCGGTAATGCCGGTGAGGTTCTGGACAAAAGGCGTAATGGGCACGCCCGGATCTACGAGGGTATGGTATTCCCCCACGGGTTCCAAGCCGTCGAAAAGCGCAATCCCAATTTCGGTAATGCGGTTCTGGTCGCCCGCGCCGCCGGACGTCTCCACGTCGACGACGGCAAATTTCAGTTCGTGCGGGGAGTCCATTACTTGACCGGGACTTCGATATCGAGCGTCGCGTGGTTCTTGAGGTCTTCGACGCGAGCCTTCATGACCTTGGCCTTGGGCCTTCCGTAAAGCGGCACGACCAGCAGGTTCGAGACTCCGGCATCTTCGCTAGCAGTCGCCTCGCTATCGCGGACCGTCTTCGTGAAGATGGCGGTCTTGCCCGTATCGAAAATGGAATAGGTCAGTTCGCGCGTAATGCCCGACTTGATCTGCTTCGTCGGGACCTGGAAATAGATGTAGCCGCCCTTCGGCACCTTGCGGAGGCTGTCCTTGATTTCTTCTTCGGTCGCGAAGTCGGCCTCGAGCGCCATGCGCACGTTCTTCTTCACCTTCTCGGCGGGCTCGTACAAGACGGAGACCTCGAAGCGGGCATCCTTCGGAACGGCCGATTCGCGCACGTCCCTGATTCGCGCATTGTTCTGGTAGTATTCCCAGCGGCCGTTATCGTGCAATATAACGGTCGAGCCATTGGATGTTGTCGCGATAATGTCTTCGGCGAAGGAGAACTGGGCAAAGGCAAGCAGGCAGACAAGCACCAGCACGTAGCGGGCTGAATTTCTATGTTCCATACGATAGTCCTATAAATTCTGCATCATCCGGGCGGGGGTACCCGATGTAGCCAGAATATAAAAATTTTTGGAGAAGCATGCCGCTTTCGCCCCGATTTCTTTTTATATTCCGCGCATGTCCGGAAAAACACGATTTGCGCCGAGCCCCACGGGCTACCTCCACGAAGGCCACCTGCTTTCGGCGCTCTACGTGTGGGCCGCCGCCGAAGCGTTCGGGCTCAAAATCCACCTGCGCATCGAAGACCACGACCAGAGCCGTGCACGTCCCGAGTACATCAAGAGCATCTACGAAGACCTGGAATGGTTCGGGTTCGATTACGACAGCGACAGCATACAAAGTAAACGCAATCCCGTCTACGAAGAAGCGCTCGCGAGGCTCGAGAATGCGGGTCTCGTGTACCCCTGCTTCTGCAGCCGCAAGCAGCTCGAAGCGGAGAACCCCAAGAGCGACACGGGCGAAATCGTGTACCAGGGAAAGTGCCGGGAATCAAAAACCGGGGCACAGGATGCGCCGCACAACCTGCGCGTCATTATTCCAGACAAAGTAATTAAATGGCATGACATGCGCCTGGGCGACTTCGACGAGAACCCGAAACTGCAATGCGGGGACTTCCCCATCCGCGACCGCGACATGCAATGGACCTACCAGTTCGCCGTCTGCGTCGACGATATCGACGAAGGAATCACGCATATCGTGCGCGGTGAAGACATCCGCAGTTCCACCGCCCGCCAGATAGCCCTAATGCAGCTCCTGGGGCGCGAAACGCCGCCCGCCTACCTGCACCACCCCCTCATCGTCGATGCGACCGGCAAGAAGCTTTCCAAGCGCGAACGCGCCCATAGCCTGCGCCAGGACCGCGACGCCGGAATGAGCAAGGAATCCCTGCTCGGGCGTGTATGCTTCAAGGCGAATCTGCAACCCGAAAACACGCCGCTCACTCTAGCAGAGGCGATTTCGCTGGCCAAACAGATTCTGTAAACTCCATCTAACGATAAAATAACGTATATTCATAGTATGTCGCACGTTACACCTTCGTCCGTCGTTTCTAAGATATGCCAAGAAGCCGCCCTTTACGACAACAAGGACCGGTTATTACATTTTTCGACAAAGTACGAATTCCAGACGCCGCTCCTGCTAGAAGCGGGCGACGCCTTCTATGAAAGGTGGTTACAGTCCGGCACAACCCTTCCGTTCGATTCGTTCCTCCCCGAATCGCAGAACTTCAACGCACAGCAGAAGAAGGACCGCATCGAGCTCTTTACCCGCGTCCTCAAGGAGAAGGCCCAAGACTTCGCCAAGTCCGACCTGTACCTGCTCCTCGGGTTCCTCAAGTGGGACGGCAACGCGCTCGCGCCGAGCCTCCTCGTCCCCGTCGACGTGAGTCCCGATTTCAAGTCGCTCTCGCTTTCGAAGATGCCTCCCTTAGAAAACATCGTCCTGCGCGAAAGGCTCGCCGACATGTCGCTCCCAAGGGCCGAAGACGCCACCGTCAACGGGCAGTTCAGCATCCCGCTCTACTTCTCGCTCTTCGAAAAATCGATCGCTTCCGAGCGCAACTGGAAGTTCACGCGCCACGGCATCTGCCTCGCCTTCCTCAACTCCAGCCGTATCAGGCTCAAGAAGAACATGGAGGAATTCTATGGCGACAAGAGGATCGACAGCAACACATTCATCAATTCGCTCCTGGGCGAAGACGGTTTCCAGGTAAAGGAATCCGCCTTTGACGACGGCGATTTCGACCAGATGTTCAACCCGACGGAACACCACTTCCTCTACACGACGGATTCGCATACCACGAAGGTGACCATCGACGCCCTCCAGGAAGAAACGCAGGGGTTCGCCATCCAGTCGCTTCCGGGAACCCAGAAGATGCGAGTCGCGGCGAACATCGTCGCCGAATCCCTCTCCAGCGGCAAGAACACGCTCGTCATCACGCGACGCGCCGTAACGCAGCAGACTTTCTTCCAGACATGGAAACCGCCGTTCAGGTCGTACGCCGGCCCCGAACGCGACACGCTCGTCGACCAGGTGAACACGGCGAGGAATTACTTCGCCTCTTACTACAGGGCCGTGAACCGCGAAGTCGAGCCCTCGAAAACGAGCCTCACCAACATCCTCGCAGAATTTACGCAGACCCCGAAAATCCGCGGCAAGTTCATGGATTCCATCTTCAAGGAATCGAACATGCTGGATTACGCGAAGTTCAACGAACTGCGCGACACGCTCCAGCAAATCGTGAACCTCTACTTCAGGCAAAACGGGCTCACCGCACGCAAGACTTTCGAGAACGTCACCATCATCGAGCTCTCGCCCGAAAAGAAAAAAGAGATTCTGTCGGCGCTCAGCGAGGCGCTGGACAAGGCGGAAAAGATTTCCCCGCTGGTGCAGCTCTTCGAACAAGAAAGTTTCTTCCCGACAGGCATCTACCTGCCGCTGCTCGCCGAAGTCATCGCGCTCATCCGCAAGGACTTCGACTCGAACACGCCCGAATACGAGAACTGGGACCTGAAGTCCTCGAGCTGGGACGCCTACCAGGATACGATCCGTGCGCTTCCCGAAGCCGGCGACAGCTGGGTCCGCTACCACAGGCAGACCTCGGACATCTACACCGACAATGCGGTCGACGAGAACATCCTCTCGTTCCGCGACGAATTCGAAGGAAGCCTCAAGGCTACGCTCAAGGGCCTTTCCGACCGCTACCGCTCTTCCAAGAAGCAGTTGCTGAAGGTCCTCAAGCACCCGAAGGAAGTCACATCCGACGCACACCTGCTCGACCTCATCGACACGCTCCTCGAGCTGCAAGACAACAAGCGCGCCTACAAGGACACGGCGGTCCTCGGCAACCACCTTCTCGGCAAGGACTGGCTCTACGAGAAATCCAACTGGGTGTCCCTGAACAAGAAGATTTCGTTTATCTACAACTTCCGCGAGAAGTTCAAGAAAGACCCGCATTACGACCTGCTCCTCACGCTGCTCGCGCATTGGCACCAGCTCAAGCCGATGCTCTCGCATTTCGAAGAATTCGAACAAATTATACAGGATTTGCTCACGACCTCCCGATACCTCACCAAGGAACTCGGGCTGGATACCCCGCTCGAAAGCTTGAGCCTGGACAAGTGGCTTTCTAGAATCAGGCAATGGAGAACCAGCTGGGAAAGCGTCGACGCGCACCTGCACCTTTCCGTATTGTTCGAACAGGTGGAAGCGTTCGGCTGCAAGAGCCTGCGGCAATACCTGCAGAACCCGGGCGCCATCAGCGACGAAATCGTCCATGCCTGCACCTACGCATGGGCGGGCACCCAGGTGCAGCTCATCAACAAGAACTTCCCCGAAATTTTCGCATGCGCGCCGAAGGCGCACACGCAACAGAGCAAGCAGTACCGCACGCTGCTCGACCAGCTCTGCAACGCCAATTTCCGCGAAGTGCACGCCATCGCCGACACCGGGAAGCTCTCGGTCATGAACGTGGACGAAGCCTTCACGCAGAGCAAGGATTTCCAGTACGACGTCGTGCTCATCCTCGACGCAGACTGCATCTCGGTGGCCGAAGCCACGCCCCTCATAATGCAGGGCAAGAAGACCATCCTTATCGGCAACCCGCATGTGCCCGCGCTCGAAGAACATTCCTTCGACGCCTTCCTTGACGTGGAACCCGCGCATACGACGTTCTTCCTCGAGAACATCATGACGGCGGCTCTCCGCAGGGGCATCCCCACGCGCGAACTGTGGTTCTCGGATTTCTACTCCGACCCCACGCTGTTCCGCTTCGCAAACGAACGCATTTACAACGGCGGCATCAAGCAGTTCCCGCTGCCGCAAAAGAAGACCGTGCGCCGCGACACCCTGAAGATCGTCGCCGACAAAGTAAAGGACGTCGCGAAGGCGGCCATACAGCACGCCGAAAAGCACCCCGGACAGACGCTCGGGATTGTCGCCTTCAGCGAAACGCGCTGCCACGAAATCGAGAACGCCATCAAGGCGCTCATCCCCAAGGGTTCGACGGCAGAAAGCTACTTTGCGCAGTCCAGCCCCGCCATCTGTTTCTTCGTGAAGACTCCGGACAGGGCGACGGACAAGTTCCGCGACGTCGTCTACGTGCTCGCCGAATCCGAAGGCGTCGACAGGACGGGCGAACGCAAGCTCGCCGTGTGCACCACGCTCGCACGCCACGAGATGCAGGTATTCGCCACCAAGCACGACATCGACATGCAGGCGAAGGCCAAACCGAGCCTGTTCCGCGACTGGCTCTCGCACCTCGCAAACAAGAATATTGCGGAAACGAACGACTCGCATATCGCCGACTCCGTGTTGCGCCCCCAGGTCATGGATCTGCTGCAGCGCGAAAACATCCACGTGGAGCCCAGCTTCGCCGGAAGCGGAATATCCGTGGGCCCGGTCGTCATCGACGCGAACAACGAGAACCGTTTCCTCGCCGTCATCGAGGACGACTGCACCACCGAGCGCTTCCGTGAATCCGTCGAAGACCGCGAATACGTGCGCCCCGTGATGCTCCGCCAGCTGGGCTGGAAGGTCATCACCATCTGGATTCCGTTCTGGTATGTCTCGTACAACGACGAAGCAAGCCACATCATCACGACCATCGCCATCGAACAGAGCGTCGCGCCCCCGCCGTCCGAAGACAACAATGCGGATTCCGAAGGCGCCGACAACGCACCGCAAATCGAGTCCGTGCCCTACCAGGCCGTACACCCGAAAATCGAAGGCACCGCGCACGACAAGCCCATCGCGGAACTCGACGCGTCGGCGCTTATCGTGCAGATGAAGTTCTATGTGGACCACGAAGCGCCTATCCACGAGGAGATGCTGCTTTCACGACTGCTGCAACTGCACAACGTGGACCGCGCAGGCCCGATGATTCTCAAGGCGCTGAACGAAGCCATCAAGCAGGGCTGCCAGAAGCACAAGTTCATCAAGACGGGCAAATTCTTCTACTCCACGAAGGACGTGCCTGTCGTGCTCAGGGACAGGAGCGCTCGGCCCGCAAGCGAGCGCAAGTTCGCCTACGTGTCGCCCGAAGAACGCGCGCTGTTGCCCTCGTCGATGGATGAATTTACGCAGAAGCAGACTCTTGGCGTAATAGATTAAGAAAACAATGATACGCAAAAACGCCTGGTTAATACCAGGCGTTTTTTAGTGGAAGTCCTTGTCTCGCCTAAGGCGTCATACCAGTCTCTTTAGGGGCAAGAGTATCCATGTACACACTTGCTGGGCTGCAGCATTAGAGACCGCACGCTCCTCGTCTCTGGAGCTGGACCTCCGGTTCCTCGCGTGCTTTCACTACAAAGGCTCGTTAATACGAGCCTTTTTCGTTCACGGAGAAGGCCGCGACCGACCAATAATGCGATTATCGCAGCTTAACAACCAATGCGTTGATATTATAAGCAGAAAGCTCGCGGGCCTTGTCGTCTGCAGCATTAGAGACCGCACGCTCCTCGTCTCTGGAGCTGGACCTCCGGTTCCTCGCGTGCTTTCACTACAAAGGCTCGTTAATACGAGCCTTTTTCGTTCACGGGGAAGGCCGCGAC
>NZ_JAFZKX010000045.1 GCF_017551775.1 Fibrobacter sp.
CACACACAGGGGGGCTTTTTGAGGTTTTTATGAATCATGGTTTTCTTGCTCCAAGGTTGTCTTTTTGGCTGCTTTGCGGTTTCGCCTTTGCGGCGGATTTGCCTTCGGCGGTAGACAATTCCGATAATCCGTATTTTTTTCGCGGTTATGACCAAGGCGAATCGGGCGCGTGTGCGTCAATTTCCCGCATCACGATGTCGCTCGGTTACGAACGCAACGCCTATTACAGGGTTCCTGCGGATTCTTCGAACCTTTTGCCGGCGTTTTTCACATGGCAGGTCGTAGCGTCTGGGCATGCGTCTGAGGCGTTGCTTGCCCAAAAGGTTGGTATTCCCGATGCCGCTACTTACGGAGGAATCCTTTATTCGAATACCTACGGGAAATCTTCGGCCAATGTGCCCGAAGACTACGGCTGGATGCAGGGTTACACGCGTTGGCATAATGCCATGCACAACAGAATCGACAGCGTGACTTTTGTTTCGCTTGCAACACCCGAAGGCCGGGATTCGCTCAAGGGTTGGCTCTACAATCATTGGGGCGATACGAGTT
The DNA here is from genome assembly GCF_017551775.1 of Fibrobacter sp. Classification (NCBI taxonomy): domain Bacteria; kingdom Pseudomonadati; phylum Fibrobacterota; class Fibrobacteria; order Fibrobacterales; family Fibrobacteraceae; genus Fibrobacter; species Fibrobacter sp. Next base: position 550 of record NZ_JAFZKX010000045.1, read on the forward strand.
ATGCCGCAGGCGGAGTGGGCGCCGCCAGTTTTGATATTGATTCCTGGACGCTGGATACGCTCAAAATCAGGGATGAATCCTGGATTGTCGCAACATCGCTCCCGGGAGCAACAAACCATTCGGTGACAATCGCGGGTTACAACGACAGCATTTGCATCGGTGAAAATTGCGGCGTGTGGATTGTGCAGAACAGCTGGGGACTCACCTTCGGAAACGAAGGACGGTTCCTCGTTCCGTACAACGTCTATGCGGAGAGCCGTTCCCCTGTCGTTGAAGTTTTCCACTTGCGCAAGGATTACGCCCCCAAGCGCACCGTGAAAGTCCGCATGGCATACGGGAACCGCTCAAAGATTCGGCTTTCCGTAGGCGTTTCGCAGGATACTTCATCGGATGCTCCGTCAAGAACGGAATACCTCTACCATTTCCGAAACGACGGTTTCAAAGGCCCGATGCTCGGCAAGTGGAGAGACGGTGTGCATACTGAAGAGATGGAATTCGGTTACGACCTTACGGACATCTCGTCGGGATTCGATTTGCGGAAACCGCTCAAGTATTTCTTTACCATTCAGAGGGAAGATTACGAAGACGAAGGAACGCTTTCATTCCTGAGCGTCAAGGATTATGCCGGCGACAGCTTGGTGCAAGAACTTGTCGTAGTCAAAGATACTGTGAAACTTTCGGATCAAGGGCGTTATGAATGGGCGTTTGTCATGCCCGGGAATCCGGCTGCCGCCATGGATTACGTTCTGAGCGGCAACTACACTTTTGAAAATCTCCCCCCCACCGATTCCAAGAGTTCTACGCAAAATCTCCGGGATTGGGACCCTTCTACGGTCTGGAAATCTACAAACCTGAACAAATTCCCGGTTGAATTTTCAATATTGACCGATGAGGAAACCTTCGGGCTCATGTACCAAGGCGACGATATATCGGACGGTTTCTTGCGCAACTTCACCATTTCGGGAACTGCCGACGGCGAGGAATATCAGGAACTTGCCTCTGGAATGTTCAAGGAAGATGAATCGCCGCAGTATGTATTTTGGAAGTCGGGGAAATACACGCAAATCAAAATGGAAGTAGATGACTTGTGGCCGTCATCGGATAATTTGGCGTATATCGCAGAACTGATGTTGCTCGTGCCGCCGGATTCCGCGCCATTTAAGGCTGTCACCGTAGATGGGCTTGTCGCAGGCGGCCTCCCGGATGCGGAATATCCGCTATTGCCCATCGAACACGACAGCTCCGATTCAGCGGATGTTGAAGCCTCGGATTTTGCAAAATCTTCGGATAATCGCCATGGCGGCCAAAACGCAAGGCCGGCCCCCGCAAAGGTGCTTATCCAGAACAATGAAGTTTTGATTCTCAAGGACGGAGAAATATATCGCATAAACGGCGTTCGATACAAAAAAAGCCCATAAAAATACTACACAAAAAAGCACTATGTAAGAAAGAAATAACCCACGAACCGAAAAAAGCGTTAACTCGTTGAGTATCATAGAGTTAACGCCCTTTCCGAAGCAAACGTCGGCCCCAGGCCAAGACAATATTTTTCTATTATTAGGGCCGTTGAAGAAAGGTACTTCGACATTTTCGTTGACCGCCGCAATCGTGACGGTCGTTGTAGGCGTTCTCGCACTGGGCGCCTGGTTTGCCTACATTGCCCTAACGACGTACCTTTCCACCCCCCACACCTACGGCGATGTCGAAGTGATTCCCTACGGCCACAACATCAAGGGTCTGCTCACGCATTCCTGGGATTCAGTCACCGTGAAACAAGGCGGAAATACCTACACCGTGCGCAATTTCAGCATGGACGTTTCCATCCTGAGCGAGAAGAAGGGGGCGACAGTCGAAATTGGCGAACTCGACGTGCAGGTCAACACCAACGCATCAAGTTCGAAACAGAAGAAAGGTTCCTCCAAAGGCCCGACGGAAGCACTCGAGTTCCCGGACAAGGTGAAGTTCTACCTGCCAGTAGAAGTTTCCGCCGGAAAAATCAGCGTGGACGTGGACAAAGACACGCCGCAGCAAATGCACTGGCAGGCCGAGAACTTCAAGTTCAAGAGCGAAGGGATGCAACAGGCATCCATAAAGCTCGACTCCATTCAGGGAGACTACATCAGCGAGACGGCGAGCATCGACATCAAGGCCGATTTCGAAGGCGACAACATGAAAGTGAAGGGCAAGCTCGCCGCAGGCAGCGACGGCTTCGACCTCGACGTGAACCTCCCCAAGGACAACCTCGCCGCGGTAAGCACGAACATCGACATGGAAGTCAAGGACCCGAAGAAATGGATTCCCGTAGAACTCCCGCCCGCGCTCCCGACCATCGGCGCCGTGAAGGTGAAGGGCACTGTGAAGCTGGACCCCAAGACGCAGAAGCCGCAGTACAACCTCAACCTGAAGACGAGGATTGGCGAGTTCTGGCCCCTCATGGCATGCAACGCGACTGTAAACCTGAAGGGCGACGACGAAAGGTTCCACTTCGAAACGGACCTCAACAACGACGAAGGCGGACACATTCACCTCGAAGGCGACGCGGACAAGAACCTTGACGGCGACCTCACCGGGTACGTCGAATACATGAGTTCCGAATTCGGGCCGCAGATGATGCCGCTCGATGTAAAAATCCATTCGGCACACAAAGAAGGCGACCGCATCGACGTGAGCCTGGAGACAAGGCAGGGGTCCGCAATCGACGCGACTATCGACCTGAGCAAGGACGTGAACATCGTATTCACCGGAGACATTTCGCCTTACGAACCCTGGGCGCTGGACTGGAACTTCGGTTACCTCACCCTCCCGAACCGATTCAACATCAACGGCTCGTTCCGGAACGGCGTGATGCACGCGAAGGCAAAGATCCCGAACGTAGAATTCGCTTACCACATGAAGGCGGACTCCCTCGAAGTGGAACTCGACCTCAACGAAAACGGCATCGTCTTCACAAACGGCATCATCTACACCGAAAAAGAGACATTCGACTTCTTCGGCGACGTGATGTGGGAAGACGAAGACCCGCACACCTCGTGGGACGTGACGCAGCGCCACGGTGGGCACGCCTACGCCTACATCGCCTGGACGGATTCCATCACCATCAAGATGATCGCGGACAGCGTGGACGTGAGCACCATTCCGTTTGCAAAGATCAAGCTTGCCAACGAAATGAACGGCGAAGTCACCGGCATGTGGCGCCACAACTTCACGGACAACTCCGGCGAAGTCGACATCATCGCGGACGGCAACTACCAGCCCTTCGACTTCCGCGCCCGCATCAAGGCAAGGCAGAACGGCGACTCCATATTCATCGACAAGTTCCATGCGATGCAAGACAAGAACCGCGTCGAAGCGGAAGCCGTATTCATATTGCCCAACGATTCGAATCCGGACTTTAAGCCCACCGGAATTTTGCCCATACAGGTCGTGCACGCATGGGCTTCGGCAAAGGACTTCAGCATTCCGACACTTCTCGAGCCGCTCAACGATACCACCTTCTCCGAAGGGTTCATGAACGGTGACGTTTCGTACGAACAGGGCAAGGGCCTGCTCGGCAACATCGACTTCACGAAGCTCAGCCTGAGCAAGATTCCGACAAGCGTCCTCAAGATTGACAGGATGAACCTGTTTGCCGAAGGTGACCGCACAGAACTGAACGCCTACGTGAACATCGGCAACGGCGGATGGGCGGGTTCTACGCAGGTCATCATCAACAACATCTTCGACAACAAGCGCCACGTGAGCTTCGTCCACAGCACCGACAATGGTGGCGACGTAACGCTGGAAGGCGACGTCGATTCCGCATTTATCTTCAAAGGAAAACTGAACGTTTCGGGTTCGTGGTTTATCCCGGGTACCACGGCAGAAATCACCAAGACGGATTTGCAGGTCGACATCACTTCCAACATCCGCGAAGGCATCAAGGGAATCACCGCCGAGATCAAGTCGGATTCCACATTAATCCAACCGCCCAAGATGGGCCGCAAGATTCCGTTCAGCGTAACGGGTCACGTAGAAAACGGCATCGCCGAAATCACCGAGCTCTTGACCCGCAACAAGGACGGCGAAACCATTACCGCTTCCGCATCCTACAACATCGACAGCCTGAAGCTCGAAAAGTTCGACATTTTCTCCGAGCAATTCAGTTTCAAATCCGGGCAGCATTCCATAATGGTGAAGGAAGTCTCCGGCTCGCTGAACGATTACGACAACGAACTCGTCGTATCGGTGAGCCTCCCCTACATCCAGTACAACTTCTTCGACGAGACCTTCGGCGAGGCCGAAGTGCACGCCCAGAGCGACCTCGACTTTTCCATGCCGCGCCTCACCGGCGACCGCCTGCGAAACAACTCCATTTCGGGCAAGGTGATCGTCGACAAGATGGTTTACCACAAGGCGCTCGAAATCCAGATTACGCCTTCTTCGCTGAACCGCATCCTCACGATGTTCAACAACTTTATCACGAGACTTCGTACTACCGAGGCGCAAGAAGCGAAGATTTCGACGGCAAGTCCCATCAACCTCATGGTCCACGTGAACGACTCCCAACGCGATTCCATCGCCGTCGTGACTCCGTTCGCGGCTTTCCCCTTCACGTTCGACTTCTGGGTTCTGGGCAACACGAACAGACCCCTATTGCGCGGCGACGTCATCAATTCGAACAACGGCTTCATCGGCGTTCAGGAACTTTACGAATTCGAGCTGAACTCCTTCAGCATCTCGTGGATGGACGTTCCGTGGCAGCAGGGCGTCGTCGAGGTATCGAGTACGCAGGAACTCCCCTACTGTGACGATTCCAGGGACAAGGAAAACGAGACCTGTCCCATCAACTTCGATATTACCGGTACGATTACGAACCCGCAACCGACACCCAGCAGCAACTGCGGTACAGAATCGAGCGCGGCGGCGACCTACTACAACATCATCCTCGGCTGCATCGCCGACAACAACGACGAATCTACCGACTGGAACAAGCTCGCCGGCAAGGCCATCGGCAAGGTGCTCTCGACCACGGCGAACAAGACGCTCGGCGGTGAATACATCGGCGATATCGACATGAAGGTGATGCTGTTCAGCAACAACACCACGGGCGACAAGGACTCGAGCTACTTCAAGATACCGATTTCGCTTGACCGCTGGGTCAAGGACCTGAGCCTCATTTTCGGCTACACGCAGGACCAGAGCGAAAACCCGACTTACGACCAGGCGCTGCAATTCGGCGTGAACTACACGCTTCCCGTGTTCAAGGACAAGCAGTTCTCGCACAGGAACCATCTCAACCCGTCGCTATCGCTGAACGGGCTCCTGATTTCGAAACAGTACCTCACCAACACCGGTGCCGGCGGTAACGAAAGCCGCCTCGAAAAGAACATCGGTTTCAACTACGGCTACAGATTCTGGAACCCCTGTCTGCTCGGTATCGGGCATTGCGAAACGGTCTCGCCGAACTCTTCTCTCAAGGAAGTGTCCGACGACAAGCAGGAGACTAAAAAATGAAGAAACTTCTAGCCTTCCTGTTTATCCTTTCTGCATTCGTCTTCGCCGAAGAAACGGAGAAGAACCCGTGGTATGTCAAGTTCGAAGGGAACGCCGTTTTCTCCAACTTCCAGTTGACGGAGCAGCTCGAAATTCCGGATGAATTCGGCAACCTCGATACGATCAAGCAAGACTTCATGATGGGCCTTGCCGTCGAAAACATCCGCGCGCTCTATTATTCGCAGGGTTTCTTCAGCCTCGACATGAAACTCGAAGTCAAAAACGAAGTCGACGAGCAGAACAAGCGCAAACGCGCTTACGCCGTATTCTTGCGCGAAGGCGAGCGTTACCGTTTCGGCGGGACGAACATCATCGTTCCCGACAGTTCAAAAATCGAGATAAACAAGAAACAGCTGAAGACGAACAATACGGACCGAATATTCTCGCAAGACGACATCGCCGAAGACATCCAGTTCATCCAGCAGACATACCGCAAGGCGGGCTACCTGCACACCTACGTGATGCCCAGCGAACTCATCGACACGACGCGCAAGGTCATCATCGTAGAAATCAACGTGAATCCGGGTGCAATCGTCACCATGGGCAACATAAGGAGCACCACGCTGAAGGTCGCCGAGAAGGGTCGCAAGGGTCAAGAAGCGGGTCTTTCGGATACGGCATGGCTATCGTCGCTCTGGAAAACGCCCAAGGGCGAAATCATCGACGGTAACCAGTACATTTCCTTCAAGAACAAACTGCTCTCCACACAGCTTTTCACGCAAATCAAGCTCACAGACTCCCTGAGGGCCGACGGACTTTCGGACGTCCACCTGGATGTCGTCGAACGCATTCCCGGCGAGGCACGCTACGGCCTATTCTTCGAAGAAATGTACGGGTTCGGCGCACTCGCGTATGCGAAGCACAAAAACTTCTTCGGCACGTTCAACGAATTTTCTACCACCTTCCAGCTTGCGCAGAACAAGCAAGAAATTTCTCTCGGCTACGCAAACCCACTCCTGTTCGGGACATCGTTCTCGTTCATCCCGACCGCCATCCGCTTTGAAGACCGCTTAAGTTTCAACCACGAAAAAATCACCCCGCCCGCCTACCCCGACAGCGTGGAAGAGCGTTATGAAATCATCAACCGTGGTGACCTTACCTTCGGCATTACCGACCATATCCGATTCCGCGGCACGCTCGATACGCGCTTTGTGAGCAAGAACGACAACAACATGTTCAAGCTGAAGGCGGAAATCGCCCTTACCTTCGACTACACAGACGATTACTTCAACCCGACAAAAGGTATCCGTATCGCACCCACGGCAGGTGCGGGCACCAACTTGACCGCCTCCCTCGACAATCCCACGATGATCGGTAACCCCTACACCTATGGCGAGGCCACCGTCAACCTGTACCACCCGCTTTTCTGGACATTCTACGGAGCCGTAAGCGGAAGCGTCGGAAAGTTCTTCGAAAAGGCTCTTGAAGACGACGCGCGCGTATTCTACCAGGGAGGAAGCCGTTCCGTCCGCGGGTACCGTTTCCGCAGTATCTATGCGAGCTACACGAGCACCGACGAAGAGGGGAACGAGGTCATCAACACGGGCCTTACCCCGATGTACTTCAGGATAAACGAGGAATTGCGCTGGGCTTTCCCGTGGAAGGGATGGAGGCACTGGCAGATAGTGCAGTTCTACGACTGGACGCACGTGATGGACAGCGAAAAGGATGTCTACAAAGCAAAGACTAGCGAAGCGCTGGGCCTCGGCCTAAGATACCGCTGGCAGTTCCTCACGTTCCGCCTCGATTACGCCTTCAAGAAGGATTTGAGCAACTGGAGCGCCGAAAGTTTCGCCTGGGGCCGATTCGCATTCGACCTGTCGCACACGTTCTAACGCGGCAACTGGTTATTGGTTGCTGGTTATTGGTTATTAGTTATTAGAGATGCGGGTTGCGAGATGTTTATCGCCGGCACGCCGTTTATAGCAAAAACTAAACCGTTTCGCGGTAGAGTTTAGAGAGACTCGCCTGTGCGGAACTGACTTCCGCGTCGATTCCCGCATTTTTCAGAGCTTCGCGCACCTGTTCGGGCGTCACGCCCGCAGGCGTTTCGACCTTGAATGCCGCAGATTCGCCCGCAAGGCCGGCGACGTCTCCGTTTTTCAGCACGCGGCCGCGGTCGATAATCGCAAAATTGGACGCTTCCTCTTCCATCTCGGCAAGGATGTGCGAGCAAACGATGGCCGTGCCGCCTTCCTGCTTGCGCCAGTCAGATAGCAGCGCCCATACCGCCTCGCGCGACATCGGGTCGAGATTGGCGACCGGCTCGTCGAGAATCAAGAGGCGCGGTGCGGGTGCCATCGCGCGCAGCAATTGCACCTTCTGGCGGTTTCCGAGCGAAAGCTTTCCCATGCGGGTATCAAGCGACGGCAGCTCCAGGCTTTTCGCAATGCGGGCAATGCGCTCGCGAGCCTCGGTCTCATTCCACGTCGGGATTCGGGCCGCATAGAAACCGACAAAGTAATCCACGTATTCGTTTATCGAAAGTTTCGGGTAAATTCCCGGATTCTCGAGCAGTATACCGCAGGCGAGCGGGTTAAGGAAGCCATTCTGCCCGCGCACATCTTCTGCAAGTAAAACCTGCCCCGAAAATTTCGCGAAGCGCCCGCACAAGAGGCGAAGCAGCGTCGTCTTGCCCGCACCATTCGGGCCCAGCAACGCAAAGAAACTCCCCCGCGGGATTTCGAGAGTCACGCCCGAAAGCGCGTCCGCAGCCGATTTCGGATAACGGAACGAGACATTCTCTATTTTCACCAGCAGGTTCGAATATTCCATCGCATCGCCCCTGCACTGTTTACTTGCAGAATTCCTTCACCGCTTCGCTCGGGTTCTTGATGAGGGCGAACGCATCCTTAGTCTGGCGAACAGCCTCCATCTGCACCTTCTCGGACGCACGCTGCAGGTACTGGATGCAACGCCAGTCCGCACGCACGGCGGCAATCTGCACCGGTTCCGTACGGTCCTTGATGCTCACGAACTCGAAGGCATGGAAGTCCTGCTTCACGGCCGCAACCACGATGGCCGCAGACGGGCGCACAATATCTTGCAAGGCATGCCAATCGCGTTCCACGAGCGCCGCCTGAATCTTTTCGCCCATGAACGGCACGAACTTGATGGCATCGGCGCTTGCACGGATGGCTTCGGCCCACAGGTCTTCACCGGCGTTGTCAATCTTTTTTACAATCTTCCAGTCGGCACGTACCGCCGCCTTCAGCAGGTCCGGATTTGTAACAAACTTGAGAATATTCGGATCGCCATTCATGGCATCGAGAAGGGCCGCCTCATCCAGGGAATTGAGCGAAGCCTTCAAATCTTCGCAAAGGCCGTTCTTCACGTAGAGAATCGCCTGCACGTTCTGCGCGAAGGCCGCCTTCTGCACGGCTGCCGTCGGGGTCTCGATGAGGCTGATGGCGTACCAGTTCAGCTTTACCGCTTCGAGCTGCTGTTCTTCGGTAGGGTTCTCTATCTTCTTGATTTCAGTCCAAGACTGCATAAAACCTCATATCATTTATTTAAGCCAAAGATAGATTATAAATCCCCGAGACCAAGCATGAAAGGCGTCTCGGCTCCCGAATAACCCGCAAAAACGCCAATTTTGCAAGCGTACCATCCCCTCCCGTCCATGGTTAATCCATTCGGGTTATTGGAAATTAATACTTCCGAAATATACCTTTGCAACAAACCAATAAGACCAAAGTAACAATCCAGATGATTCGTTTATTCAATATCGGATGGCACACAAAGGAGGACGGACCCGGAAACAGGGTCGTTTTGTACCTGCAAGGATGCCACCTGAGGTGTCCCTGGTGCCATTCCCCGCACTCCTGGGACATGAAAAGTTCCCCGCTTCTTTTTTTGGAAAAAAAATGTACACTCTGCGGCCAGTGTGTCAAGGCCTGCCCCCAGGGAGTTCACCGCATAGAGAACGGAAAGCACTTCATTGACCGTTCCAAATGTACAAAATGCGGCAAATGTATTACAATCTGTCCCAATTCCATCGCGAATTCCATGGACGGGGCACTGAGCTTCCCTACAACCGAAATTCCGGTGGAAGAACTCTATTCAAAAATCAAGCCGCAGCTCGACATGTTCAAGAGGAACGGCGGCATTACCTTGAGCGGCGGAGAAGCGCTCCTCCAAAAGGAGGATGTCCGTGAATTGCTCCTGCTATGCAAGCGGGACGGCATATCTACCTGCGTTGAATCCTCGTTCACGCTTCCGCCGCAGGCATACGAATCGGTAAAGGACTGCGTAGATTTCTGGCTTGCGGGCCTTCGCGACACGAGTTTCGGGCTAGCGAATTTCAGGAACGACGAAACCATCATCCGGAACATAAGGATTGTCGCAGGGCATTGTCAAAAGATTTACGCCCGCTACCCGCTAATCGCCTCCAGGACTACGGAGGACACCCACCTGGAACGTTTCGCCTCCATCATGGAAGCGACCGGCATAACGGAAGTAGAAATCATGCGCTGCAACCCGAACATGGAGCTGTTCTATACGCTATCGGGCATTCCATGCAAACTGGAGCAGGCTTCTAGCATTCCTACCGACAGGCAATTCCAAAAAGCCTGCGATTTTTTCGAATCAAGACATATCACAGTCAAAAAATAAGGAGAAACCATGACTGAATTTATTCCCTCCACCAATCGTGTCAAAAAACTGCTTGACAACCTAAAAGAAAGGGCTTTGACCAACCGCTCCGACGAATGGTTCTGCGAAGAGGATTTCAAGAAATCGAAGGAAAAAGTTTTTGAGGACTATGGCTTCACAAACGACAAGGAATATTTCAAACGTCCCGTCATCGAACGCAAGGCCATCGCCATCGACATCATGCTCCGCAGCATGACCGACCCCGAAGTCAGCAAGCACACGCACACGTACGAAATCGAAGACGGGGAACTCATTGTCGGCGTCATGCCCATGGCATCCAACGGGCTAGGGAAAGTTTTCCCGAACTACCTGAGCGAAGAGGAAAAGCGCGCCGCCTCCTACACCAACAAGACGGAACTAGCCATCCTCGGGCACAACACCGTCAATTACGAGAAGCTCCTTTCCAAGGGTATCTGGGAAATCAGGGAAGAAGCGCGAGAAAAAACCGAACAGTATGAAAAAGAAATCGATTCATTCAAAAAAGAGAACCCCGATTTCTACAAGAATATCGACAGGATGGAAACCATTTCCATCATGCAGAATTCCGAAAACACACCGATGCTCACGAGGCACAACGAACTCGTTTCAAAGCGCGAATTTTACAATAGTGTAAAGATAAGCTGCGACGCTGTTATCAACTACATGGATAATTTCGCAAAGCTCGCTGAATACGAAAGTAAAAGAACTGACATCAAAATCAGGCAGAACGAGCTCAAGAAAATCGCCGCCATCTGCAACAAGCTCACAATTGATAAGCCGACTACGTTCTATGAAGCACTTCAGTGCGTCTACTTTTTCCACCTCGCCATGCATGCTAGCATGAACCTGATTTCCCTCGGGCGCCTGGACCAGTCCCTGTATAGCTTTTACAAAGAGGACTTCGACAAAGCCCCAAACAAGCAGGCTTTCAGAGCGAAAGCGACCGAGCTTTTCGAATGTTTCATCATCAAGTGCGCTGGCCGCCTGAACCTCACTACAGAATTTCTGGTGGAACAGGACCACATGGACAACAATGCCGCTCTCGGCGTACACCCCTACTATCTGGACCAGCGCGCGGGCGTCAACAACTTCCTGCAGAACATCATCATCGGTGGTCTCACTCCCGATGGCAATGATGCCGAGAACGACATGACCCATATCATTCTCAACGCATATGCGAACGTAAACCTTTCCACCCCGGGTATCTACGTGCGAATGGGCGACTACTCTTCGGCGGATTTGCGTGAATCCGTCGCGAAATGCCTACACCAAACCAAGAACTTGCCCGGCATATTGAACGACAACACCCTTGTCCCCGCCATCCGCGAAGTTCTAGACAAATACGAAACCAGCGACGAAGGGCGCAAAAAAGCCACAAAATTCGCCAACGACTACTGCGTCGACGGCTGCTGGGAACCCATCCTGAACGGAGAATGCGACTGGACTTTCCAGATGATCAGCTGTCTCAACATGTTCCAGTGCGCCATCAACCAGGGCGCCGTCCTGGATACAAACGACGGCATGCTCCGCGGGAGCAAGGTGAGCTTCCGTTCCCCGCAGGTCCACACCTACAGAGAATTCAAGGAAAGTTTCAAGAAGTACATGCAGTTCTTCATCGACCAGGCTGTTTTCACCATGTACGACTGTTACACCATGGATGAATTCGTCACGCCTTCCCCGCTGTTCTCCGCCGTACTCGGCCAATGCATGGAACGCGGGCGCGACAAGTCGTGGGGCGGCACCGGGATGAATATCGCGGGTGTCATCTTGACCGGCGTTCCCGATACCATCAACATCATCGCCGCATTCAAGAAGTTCGTTTTCGAAAAGCAGATGTACGACATCGAAGAAGTCAAGGCGGCCATGGTCCACAACTTCAAGGTCCCGCTGGAGGCCGATTTCCAGCGTCAGGTTCTTTGGAACCAAATCAAGAACAATTTCGACTACAACTGCGCCAAGTTCGGCGACGCTTCCGATGAAATCAAGGAAATCGGCAACTTCGTCCTGAATTCCCTGGTTGAAATCGTGGACAAGTCGAAGGAATTCTCCGAGAAGGTATTCCTGAACTCGCTCAAGGACGAATCTCCGGAAAACGTCAACCTCATCAGGCGACTGAGGCAAATTGCCGGCTACAGCGGAAGTTGCTTCAAGAGAAAGTTCGGCAACGATTTCTGCCTGAGATTCACCGCCGGTTGCGGCACCTTCGAAGGCTACCCGCAGCAGGGACTCGGGGTTGTCGCTACGGCAAACCGCGGCCTGAACGATCCGCTGATTGCAAACTTCTCTCCGGCCCCGGGCTCCATCAAGAACGGGATCGGGAACGTATTCAAGACGCTCTCCCAATTGCCCATGAACAAGATGTCGGCAGGCGCCATCACCGACCTCTGCATCAACGAAAGCGGAGTCGATTACACCGACGTCCAGTCGATTATCGACGCATTCATCAGCAATAACGGCTGCATGATGACACTCGCCCTGGGTGACATCAAAGTATTCCAGCGCATGTACGACCTCTCCAAGGACCTGCTCTACGGCAACGAGACCCAAAAGGCGATTGCCAGGGACGAACTGCCCAAATACCGCGACATTGTCGTCCGCGTAGGCGGATGGCAGGCCCCGTTCATCTCGATGAATCTCGATCAGCAGGCAAACTACATCGCGCGCTTCGTTTCCACCCCCTGCACCAAGGAGAACTAACCATGAAAAAAATCATAACATACATCGCCGGAGCCATCATCCTGCTTGGAATCGGCGGATTCGCAGGGTATAAACTGACCTGCACCCCAAAAAACGATACGCCAGTCACCCCAGACGATATCGCAATTCTGAAGTTGCCGTCGTGGAGCGACGATATGCGGGACAGCATCCTGAATTATCTTCAAGACATAACAGATAGGAGTTCTCCCCTCTACGTTCCGCCCGAAGACAGAATCGCGACATTCGACATGGACGGCACATTCCTTCTGGAAAAGCCGTTTGCAATGGATGTCCTCATTCTGGAATACCATATTCACAAGAACATGAAGGACAGCACCTCGCTAAACAATAAGCTGGATACCTTTTTAAGTCGAGTCGATTCCGTCGGATACATGACAGAAGACGATTACAAGACGCTCGACTCCCTGAAAATGAGAGCCTTCGACAAGCTCCCGGAAGACAACATTGCCGAAATTGCATATAACTTCATGCTAACAGACGTCAAGGACTCAATTAGATTCCGCGGACATCGGTATGTCGACATGTTCTATAAGCCCATGCTGGAACTGTTCAGCGAACTCCAAAAGAACGAATTCAAGGTGTTCGTCGTATCGGGCGCCGACAGGACCGGTCTCTGGGGCTGCATAAAGGCCCTCAAGGAAAAATATCCCGAATACAACCTACAGCTAGACAGGCTAAACCTCATCGGCTCTGACTGGGTGCTCGATGCCGTCGGAAATACCAACAACGATCCGAGCTACATTTTCCAGCATCGTGACCAAGTTGCCCGCAAAGGAGACACGCATGTCACCAGCATCATGATGCAGAAGGTCATAAACATCTACAGGCATATCGGCAAGCCGCCCATTTTCAGCGGCGGTAACACCGACGGGGACTTTTCCATGCTCAACATGGCCATGGGCGACAGCTCCGCCAAGCACAAGGCTATTCTCATCTGGCACGATGATGATTATAGAGAATACAAGTATAGCACATCCGAAGACTGGGCTAAGAAAATTGAACAATATGGATGGATAAAGGTATCCATGAAAGACAATTTCAAGAAAATATTCCTCAAGTAGAGCAATCTTTAGCCACACATAACAAACGCCCTCCGGTTTTAACCGGGGGCCGTTTTACTTTAGTCAGAATCTTTCACACAACGGACAGACAACCCGAATTCCTTGAAGGTTCCGTTCAGGACCGCAGTCTTAGTGAGGCAGACCAAGTGCAATATGTACGCTTCAGCGTTATTGATGAACTCGCTATTGACCTCAGTAGAGCTCCAGAACTCCGCATAGAAGCCCTCGTAGTTGTAATCCACTTCCTTGATGCCAGCAGGCAACGCAGTAAAGGAATAATCATCCGTTCCGTTGCTGCTTATACTCAAGTCACTCAAGTCTTTCAATCCTTCTTTGGACTTGATGTATGCAGGCATCGCAAAGGCCAAGCCAAAGGCCAAGCCTTTCGCACTGCTTTCCCAACCGCTAGTGGACTTGAGCTTGGAGCCTGCTCCCCTCCATTTTTTTTCATTTTCCTTATCCTGTGTTCCGCCCACGGCCTTAAACAGGGTATCGAACTCCACCTTGCTGGGAAGGTGCCAACCAGCGGGGCACGCACCTCTTGCCGCATTCCACGAATAAAGCCTTCCGTATTTCTGGCAGTTTGACTCTTCGTCTTTATAACACCAACTACTATCTGTTTTGAAATTGAGGTTCTCCGCCATCCAAACCTGATTGCCGATTTTCACAGTCTTGTAGGTTTGACCATCGCGGGAATCCGTCATCGATCCAATCTCAGAATTGGAGTCACAAGCGTTTATTGCAAACGACAACGCAAGCAACAGGACTATTATCAACAAACGCTTCATATACACAAATATAAAACAAAAGCCCCGGCGGAGTGCCGGGGGCCGATTTACTTTAGCCTATTTTGTCAAAAAACGTATTTTAGACACCACAATATATATTGACAGAATGATGTAAAAATCCCTACGAGCGTCGTTCTCTTTTTCACCTCTAAACCTTTGATACAACGGACAGAGTGTCCGGTTCCGGTGTCCTTGTGGCCGTAACCCAGGCCTGCAATGTCGTCGTGGTAGTGCAAGTTCATACTCCACGCGAGACCATCATCAGTAGAACCCCAGAAGAACGCGTAAAGGCCCTCATCACGGTAAATCCCTCCGTTGTTGGACCTGTAGCCAGCAGGCAACGCCGTGAACAAGTAGGCATCCGTACCATTGCCGCTTTCCCCTTCATCGTCATCCCAGCCGCTAGTGGACTTGAGCATCTTGCCTGCTGTACTAGAACCGCCAACAGTAGC
>NZ_JAFZKX010000046.1 GCF_017551775.1 Fibrobacter sp.
AAGCCAGCCTTTACGGATAAAAAAAGTCTCATGAGCTCTAAATTTCATCTCACGAACCTCTTTCGTTTTCAAATACTTTCCCATCAAACATCCCATCGCTAAGACAGATTGATTTACACACATTTTGAAATGGATGCATTTATTCTCATCAATGTGATAACCTTCAGCAGTTATACTAATTGATCCTGCCTTACACACGCTTTCACACTTCAAGCATTTTCTGCAGCCATTAAATTTTCGAATCTGATAAGCAATTTTTCTTTGCAAATCATCATGATCTGCAACATTCATCGTCCTTATCTTTACAGCGTGTTCAAAGCCATCAACAGTAAATGGTTGGAGAGAAATGATTGGCACATTTGTACGAACATCAAGTACAAGAACTTCGTGAAGAAGTTTTCTTCCAAGTTCACGGTTTATCTTTCCGAACGGTACGAACATATTCACAAGTTCGTCGTCAAATGGGCGAACAAGCCTGTAATTTTTCGCATGGTCTTCGGCGGTACAATTTGTGAATTTGATTTTAACATCATCAGCAGCCGCCAAGCCGTTTCCACCTTGACGCGCTTTCCATGCGCCTGAATCCACATATTCTTCTGGATCGGGCTTTCCAATTCTTTTCGCAAAGCGAATCAGAAAATCTCGCCATTGTTTAGAATTTTCAGGCATGTAGATTCTACTCAAAAATTGAGCACGCTGATTGTTATTTGGGCAACACCAGCAACCAACACGATCGTATCCTAAACGATACGCATCGTTGAAATCAACATTCTCCGCTAAAAGATAAAGCCATATATCGATATCTTTCCAATCAATGATTGGAGACGCTACTGTTTGCTTTTGAATTTTAACAGATTCTTTGCCGCTTTCAACACGATTGTATTTGCTTCGGCTTGCACTTTCCGCACGACGAATCCCGTAAAAAGTCAATATTTGCTGATTTCTGTACAAAGAGTTCAATACGCGGGTAATCGGTCCAGTTTTGAACATGGAACAGCACCAACGCATAATTCGCGCAGGAGGACCAATGTCTTCGCAAACATCCATAAAATTTTGATCTTCATTGATAGAAGTTTCAAAAATTGCAAACGGATGATTCTTCTTAAATCTTTTTGCGTATTCAACCGTTTGCGGAAATTCCAATGTTGTGTTTCCGAAAATATGAACAAGGCTCGGATTACCTAATGCTTTCGTTACAATGTCTGCCGTAACAGAAGAATCCTTACCTCCAGAAAAGGACAAAACAATGTTTTCTTCAGGATAGTTGGCAGCTTCTTTCTTTATAAAAGCATGAGCTTCGCTGATCAGCGCATTAAGGCGATTCTTATTAGCCGCAATAAATTTGTTTTTGAAGTCTTCAAAACATGCTTGTATCTTCTTGGATTTATTACTTTTTTCGTTTTCCTTAATCAATGCGGAAAGGACATCGCAATCTTCCGTCCGAAAAGTCCTTGAAGGAACTGACTTCATCTTTCCGTCGATATAATAGCGACTGTCTAAAGCCCACACAGAACACTCTGAGTATTTCAAAGGTTGATCGTGAGCTAATAGGAGTTCCAACAGCAATCTTTCCTCTGGAAAGACTGGACGCAAATCTGTTGACAGAAATGTCGTTGCTGAATGACAAAGCGGGCATACGCTTTTGCCATTAACGCCATTAATCTGCTCTGGAGGCGTGATTATAGGAATGCGACAAGATTGACACCAAAAAACTTGTGCAGAAAGGAAACCGGAACTTTCGTGCTGTTCCTCATTATCAATACGCAGAGATGACTTTTTTTTCGTCAATCAAACCTCAGCCAGTGCTCACTCTTGCACTGGTAGCTCGATGACGTTTTTTGGGATAAAAAAAACGCGGGCCGTCAGCTTATCAGTCTGAAGGCTCTGGTAAACCTGTCTAATGATAAGCGGAAGACGACCCGCGCACAAAGTGCGCGAGCGTCCACCCAGTTCTCATTAGACATTGAAAATGTACCAGATTTTCAGACTGAGAACAAGAGCGAAAAACTCTAATATGTCAATGAGAATGATAGCAAAAGACGACCACGAAACGGAGTCCGAGATGACAATACGGGGGTTTTAGGGGCTCGCCCCTAGGCGAGGGGGTGAGTGGAAGCCTCGGCTGGGGTGGGGTGAATCGGTGATGCCGGAACTGAGTCCGGCATGACAATGCGGGGTGACGGGGGCGGCGAGGCTGCAGCCAGGGGGAGACTTCCCCCTCCAAAAAATTCTAGGCCTCTTGACAGGCTCATTTCAAAAAGGTATATTTAGTGCACAAGTGAGTAGTTTTTGACGATTTCACGCTTGTTCGTCAAAGGAGTTAACATAGATATGCATGCTACAAATGCAAAGAAAAAGCAATCATATGCAAGTATTTTGCGACTTTTTTCAATCAATTACTTGCTTTTGCAATCGCTTGAATCTATATTTATGGGCGTGAGCACCATAGCAAAAAATTTTCGCATCGATTCTGAGCTGAACCGTCAGGCCAACAAGCTCCTTGAGGGGCTGGGGCTTTCGATGTCTCAGGCTTTTTCGATGTTCTTGCGACAGGTGGTGCTGCAGCAAGGTCTCCCATTTGAAGTGAAATATCCTCGGCGTTCCGGTGAACTGCTGAACGCAATTGAAGAAGCGAAACGGCTTGAAGCCGACCCCAATACAAAGCGCTATACGGATATGGACGAAATGTGGGCGGACCTTGACAAATGATTTACGAAGTTATCTGGACCAACCGTTTTAAGAAGAGCTACAAGCTTTGCAAAAAGCGCGGGCTCCCGTTAGAAGAACTCAAGTCCGTTGTCGAATTACTCCGGACGGACCAGACTCTTGACGAAAAGTTTCGTGACCACGAACTGTCCGGCGTTTTCGCAGGGACGAGAGAACTCCATATCCGTCCAGACTGGCTTTTGTGCTACAGAAAGAACAACGGGATCTTGGCGCTTACCCTTGTGGATACTGGAACGCATTCCGATTTGTTCGGGAAATAAAAACTGTTGCGGCAAAAAATATCGGAACAAAAAAAGCCATTTGGTAGTGGCATGGCCCTCTTGACAGGCGCATTTTGAGAGCATATATTAAGTAAATAGTCGAAGTTTCTTTTTGTCTGGTAGAGGAATTGAGTATAATCAGCACAATGCTGATGCCTGATTGATAGAGGTGTATATGGGAAACAGGTTCACGTTTGCTTTGGGGCTGGCCTTGGCTGCGGCGCAGGCTTTCGGTGCGGTCTATTATGTTGCTGTCGACGGCAAAGACGGCAATGCGGGCACGAAGGAGAAGCCTTTCGCGACGCTCAACAAGGCGAACGCCGTGGTGGCCGCGGGCGATACGGTGTGGATTCGCGGCGGCGTGTACGACTTGCACGATACGGTCTTTTTCGCGCGGTATAAGATGACGGCCGCAATCCTGTTGACGGCGAGCGGCGAGAGCGACGACAAGCGCATCCATTATCTTGCCTACCCGGGCGAGCGTCCGATTTTTGACGGGGCGAACCTCCCGGTGGCGGAAGGCGAGGAACACAGCGACGGCACTCCCGCGGGGGCGATGTACACTTCGCCCATCGTGATTTCGGCGAAGTTCCTCCACTTGAAGGGTATCGAGGTGCGCAATACTCCCATGAAGCACAACTCGAATTCCGGCGTTTTCCTTTACGCGAGCAAGCATATTTTCTTGGAGGAGATGGAAAGCCACCACAACGCGGGTCCGGGATTTTTCGCGAACGACGGCGCGGCGGATGGTGGCGGGCACATCTTCTTGAACTGCGATGCGCACGACAATTACGACCCTACGGGTTGGCAGGGCGACGGCGAGAATGCCGACGGTTTCGGGGCGCATTACCAGAAGCCCGGCGAGGGCGATACGACCAGGTTCATCGGGTGTCGCGCGTGGTGGAACAGCGACGACGGTTTCGACTTCATCAACCAGGAATTTCCCGTGGTTCTGGAAAACTGCTACGCCATGGGCAACGGCTACAGCGATTACGGTCGGGGCAATCCGAAAAACGGAAACGGTTACGGAATCAAGATGGGCCAGAGCACGTATGGCACCGGACATCATACGATCAAGTATTGCGTCGCCTGGAAAAACAAATCTTCGGGCTTTTATGCGAACTACACCAATGCCGGCAGCAAGTGGCTCAACAACACGTCTTACATGAATGAAGATCGCGCTTACAGCATGGCGTCGACGCTCTACGCCGAAGACGGCAAAACTCGCCTTGCCGAGGTGGCCCCGCTTACGGGCGACAACGCGCACGTGCTCAAGAACAACATCGCCTTCCCGAACAAGAATTCGCAAATCGGGACTTGCTGGGAAAAGATATCGAGCCAGGACATCGACCATTATGTGGATTGCCCCGCCGGCGAAAACAACACGTGGAACCTGAAGCTCGACTTGACGGAAGATGACTTTATGAGTCTCGATGACCCGAGTATGACCGTGACGGGCGAGGATCTCTCGAAGCTTGCGGGAATATTGGGTCCGCGCAATGCTGACGGCAGTTTGCCCAATGTGGACTTCTTGCGGCTCAAGAAGGGGAGTCGCGCCATTGACCAGGGCGAAGATATCGGTTTCCCGTTTGTAGGCGACGCTCCTGATTTGGGCGCGTTCGAGTACGGCTCGGATGTCATGTCCGTCGCCATGAGGCCGAACCGCTCTGCGGAAATTCCGGGTTTCGCGACCGTTTACGATTTGCGGGGCTGCAATCTGGGAACCTTGCAAACCATGCCCAAGAAACCGGGCGTGTACCTTGTACGTAACGGAAAAAATCTGCGGAAGATGTTCGTCAGGTAGCGAAGTTTTACAGAAATTGTGATTGCGAGAAATGTTGTTGCAAATAATGTAAAGCCGGCGAAGCGACTTGAAAAATACATGAAAAAATATCGCAGGTTTTGAAGAACCTTTTGTTATATTTCTTCTTGTATGATTTCTCTGAACGACTATCTATTCTCCGGAAATACGGTGCTGAAAATTTTGCACCAGTATTCGAACGACCTCAGGAACAGCGCGAAGGAATCGCGCAACGGCATCGACCTTGCGCATTCCAATTACCTGATTCAGATAATCGAGCTTCTCGAGCACAATGACTTCTTGACTTCGCAGTCTCAGAGAATCAAGGAATTCTACAAGTTCATGACGCGCGAGTATCCCTTCTTGGCTTTCACCTTCAAGGGACGCATCAAGTCGCTGGTCCGCGCTGAAGAAAAATTCAACGGGTACATCCTTGAATACATCTACGACTATTACAAGAAAAATAGGGTGTTCCCGTCCGAGGCGGAAATCAAGAGCCGCCTGATTTGCTTCCGCGACCTTATCGCATACCGCATCGTCATCTCGATGCCGACTTGCCATATCAAGAAAGGCGACGACAGGACCGCCATAGAGCAGAAGTACCTCTACGACATCGCGAACGTGTTGCCCGGATTCCTCGAAGAGAAGGGTTTTTCCGCGGAACTTTCCGGATTCGAGGGGCATTCCGATTTGCTCATGGAATCCATTCGGCCCTACTACCGCGATTACGTGACGACCCCGAGAAGCACGGGTTACCAGTCGCTGCATATCACGTTCTACGACAATCTCGCGCGTTGCTATACGGAACTGCAATTGCGTACCAAGGACATGGACGATTTTGCCGAGATAGGCGAGGCGAACCACTTCGGTTACGAGAAGTTGCAGGAGGCGCGCCGCACCAAGCGCGACGAGATTCCGGGCGGCGAGTGCGTCTATTTTGACGAGGCTTACGAGCGCCTGACAAAGTTGCAGGAACTCGAGCTGGCGAAAATAGACGTGAACATGTTCAAGGCCATCAACAACCAGCTCATCAACGATGGTTGCGGGCTGTTCAGAGGCCGGCAGATTTTGCCGTTCGAACATTTGTCGCGTTTTCAGAACGACTTAATCGATTGACAAAAATTTTTCGGATTGAAATTTTTTATAATGTATAATTGCTTATGTTAACGGCAATTATTTTATCGATATTATTTCTTTTTGGGGATGTGGGGATTCTGTTTATCAGCCAGCCCAGTTTTGGGCGCCTTCCCCAGGGCGAGCGCCTGGAGCGTGTCAGGAAATCGCCGCATTACGATGGAACGCAGTTCGTGAACGAGGTGGAAACCGCGTTCTCGACGGGCAATAGGACCAAACTTGGAGTCTGGAAGGATTATGTTTTCGGCGACAAGACGCTGTTGTTCCCGGATACGGCGCTTCATGTCATCAAGACGGATCTGAAGTCGCTCCCGCAGGACCGCGATTGGATTGTGTGGTTCGGGCATTCGTCTTACCTGATGAATCTGTCTGGCAAGAAGGTGCTGGTGGACCCGGTGTTTTACAAGGGCTCTCCGGTGGAGTTCGCGAACAAGATGTTCCTGGGGACGGATGTCTACAAGCCCGCCGACATGCCGGATATTGATTATCTGGTAGTTTCCCATGACCATTGGGACCATTTGGATTACGAGGTGGTAACGGAGATGAAGCCTCGCGTCAAGAAAGTCGTGACGGCTCTTGGTGTGGGCGAACATTTCGAATACTGGGGTTACCCTGTCGAAAAAATTGTGGAATTGGACTGGTGGGAATTCGCCGACTTGGAAGAAGGCTTCCGCGTGACGGCGACTCCGGCGCGGCATTTCTCGGGCCGCGAACTGCACGAAAACAAGACGTTCTGGGCTTCGTTCGCATTCAAGTCGCCCAAGCGTTTGGTGTGGATTGGTGGCGATTCCGGCTATGGCCCGCACTATGCGAAAATCGGGAAGGAGTTCCCGGACATCGACCTCGCCATTATGGAAAACGGACAATACAACAAGGATTGGTCGCAGGTCCATACGATGCCGGAATACCTGGGCAAAGAAATGATTGAACTGGACGCGAAACGCTATCTCACGGTTCATCATTCCAAATTCAGCCTGAGCAAACATCCGTATTACGAGCCGCTGGAAAACGCGAAACGTGCCGCCCGCGAATCGGGTAAGCCCGTACTTATGCCGCAAATCGGCGAAGTCATGTATTTGGAATAAAGTGGCTTATCGCGAAGTCTAGCTGCTGGTTTTAAGCGGTATATAAATTTTTCCTATATCTGGTGAGCGGAAAATAGTATAACCAAATATCCCGAATTTGGTTGACGATGCAATAGTTTGTGTCTATATTTTTCCTATCAAAACAATAGGGAATTAAAAATGATTCGTTTTTTTGCGACTAAATGTTGTTCTTGTCGATGTCGGGCGGGCGACTAGTTTTTAGGATATTCTATCAAACTGGTTTCCGCTCGGTTCTTCCGTAGCGGATTTTTTTATTCAAACTTTTAAATAACGGCGCGGTCGCGCCAAAGGATTTTCAAAATGTCAATTTCCAACTATATTGAAACGAAACTGATTCACGGCGGCATCGATGGCGACAAGGTTACGGGAGCCGTAAACGTCCCTATCTACCAGACTTCTACCTATAAGCAGGCGGGGCTCGGCGAAAATACGGGCTGGGAATATTCCCGAACGGGGAACCCCACGCGCGCAGCGCTCGAGGCGCTGATTGCGGAACTAGAAGGCGGCGTGGCGGGCTTCGCGTTTGCAAGCGGCATGGCGGCGACCTCGACGGTGCTTTCGCTCTTTAACAAGGGCGATCGCATCATCATTTCGAGCAATGTTTATGGCGGAACGTTCCGCGTTCTCGACAAGGTGTTCAAGAATTTCGGCATCACGTATTCCATTGAAGATACGACGGACTTGGAAGCGCTCGATGCGAAAGTGACGCCCGACGTGAAGGCGTTCTTTGTGGAAAGCCCGGCGAACCCGCTCTTGACGGTGACGGATTTGGCCGGCGTCGCGGCGATTGCGAAAAAGCATGGCATCTTGACGATTGTCGACAACACCTTCATGACTCCGTATTTGCAGCGCCCGCTGGAACTCGGCGCCGATATCGTGGTGCATTCCGCGACAAAATATTTGGGCGGTCACAGTGACTTGGTGGCTGGACTTGCGGTGACGAACAACAAGGAGATTGCCGAAAGGCTTGCCTTCAATCAGAATGCCGTGGGCGCGGTACTCGGCCCCTTCGATTCGTTCCTGCTGATTCGCGGCATCAAGACGCTCGGCGTGCGCCTGGATCGCCATACCGAAAATGCGGAACGCATTGCCCGCTACCTGGAAAAACATGAAGCCGTAAAGCATGTGTATTATCCTGGCCTCCCGACGGCGCAGGGTTACGAAATCAACAAGAAACAGGCCAAAAATGGCGGCGCCATGATTTCGTTCGAACTCTATGAAAATTACGACATCAAGAAATTCTTCAAGGGCCTCAAGCTGGTTTCGCTCGCCGAAAGCTTGGGCGGTGTCGAAAGCCTCGTATGCCATCCGGCTACGATGACGCATGCCTCCATCCCGAAGGAAATCCGCGAGAAGGTGGGCATTACCGACGGGCTGATTCGCCTGTCCGTGGGCATCGAGAAGGTGGACGACATCATTCTCGATTTGAATGCGGGCATCAACGCCGCGAAGGAGGCTTGATTATGCGTTACTATGAATCGATGCAGTCTCTGATTGGCAAGACTCCGCTTGTAAAGCTTACGCATGTGGGCCTCCCCGAGGGCGTGAATTTGTTTGCAAAACTGGAACTGTGGAACCCCTCGGGCAGCGTGAAGGACCGCACGGGCCTTTACATGGTAAATGACGCTCTCGCAAAGGGAACGCTCAAGCCGGGTGGAACCATTGTCGAGGCGACCGCGGGCAATACGGGGCTCGGAATCGCTTTTGCGGCATTGAACCGCGGCGTGCGCGTAATCTTTGTGGTGCCTACCAAGTTCTCGCAAGAAAAGCAGACGCTTTTGCGTGCGCTCGGTGCGGAGCTCATCAATACCCCGCGCGAAGAGGGAATGCTCGGTGCCGAAAAGAAGGCCGAGGAACTCCTCAAGGAAATTCCGGATTCCATTTCGCTAAGGCAGTTCCACAACATGGCCAATCCGCTCGCGCATTACGAAACGACCGGCCCCGAGATTTACGATGACCTGGATGGGCACATTGATTACGTGGTGGCTGGCGCAGGGAGTGGCGGCACGTACTCGGGCATCCTCAAGTACCTCAAGGAACGCGATCCAAAAATCCAGGGCGTGCTTGCGGACCCCATCGGTTCTACGATGGGTGGCGGTGAACATGGCGATTACAACATCGAAGGAATCGGTAACGATTTTATCGCCGATACGATGGATATGTCACTTGTAGATAAAGTAATCAAAATCAATGATGACGACGCCTTTGGTGGCTCTCGCGAGCTTGCTCAAAAGGAAGGCATTATTGCTGGGTCTTCATCTGGCGCGGCATTCAGCGCTGCCAAGAAGTTGGTTGCCTCCGGTGCTCGCGGCAACATCGTCTTTGTGGCACCCGATCGCGGAGACCGTTACTTTAGCAAGGGATTATACCTGTAATTTAATTTGTCTAAAATCCTCTATTCTATCCCAAAAAACTCTGCCATCCTGGTGGAGTTTTTTTGTCGGCATGGTTATAGATTTTAGTTATAACTTTCTATAGTTAAATAGTATGCGTTTATGCCTTGACGAGGGCAAAATCTTATTCTATCTTAAAGCCTACAAGATTGATAGGAAAAGCAAAATGGTTTGTGATTCCTAAGCATTCGAAGGAGCGCTATATGGTAAGTGACTGTCGAATGCCGAGAGGCATTCTGAAAACGAACTAGCTCGGAGCCTTCTGTCCTTAAGGCTCCACCGGCTAGAAAAATTGAGCCTAAGGATACTTCAAAAAACATTTATAGCGTACAAGGGTTTGACATAAAACCCCCTTGTCCGCTGCAACCTAAAAGGAATTTTTACCATGACGACACAGAACAAGCTTCATTTTGAGACTCTTCAGCTCCACGTTGGCCAGGAACAGGCGGACCCCGCAACCGATTCCCGTGCGGTTCCTATTTACCAGACCACCTCTTATGTTTTCCACAATTCCCAGGACGCAGCTGACCGTTTTGCCCTGAAGGCTGGCGGTAACGTTTATGGCCGTATCAACAACTCCACTCAGGGTGTGCTCGAAGAACGTATTGCTGCCCTCGAAGGTGGCGTTGCCGCTCTCGCTGTCGCTTCTGGTGCAGCTGCCATTACCTACGCCATCACGGCTCTCGCTCGCAAGGGCGATCACGTGGTTGCCCAGCGCACGGTTTATGGCGGTACTTTCAACCTGCTGCAGCATACGCTCCGCACCTTCGGTATCGAGACCACGTTCGTCGACACGCACGATCTCAAGAGTGTCGAAGCTGCCGTGAAGGACAACACCAAGCTTATCTTTATCGAGACGCTCGGCAACCCGCATTCCGACATCCCGGATATTGACGCCATCGCCGCAATCGCTCACAAGAACAAGATCCCGCTGGTCATCGACAACACCTTCGGTACGCCGTATCTGATCCGCCCGATTGAACACGGCGCCGACGTCGTGGTGCATTCCGCGACCAAGTTTATCGGCGGTCACGGCACGACTCTCGGCGGCATCATCGTGGATAGCGGCAAGTTCGACTGGGCTGCAAGCGGCAAGTTCCCGCAGTTCACCGAAAAGAACCCCAGCTACGGTTTCCCGTTTGTGGCCGCCGGCGCTGCCGCCTACGCCATCTACATCCGCACTATCCTCCTCCGCGATGAAGGTGCCGCAATTTCTCCGTTCAACGCATTCTTGCTGCTGCAGGGTGTCGAAACGCTTTCGCTCCGCTTGGATCGCCACGTGGAAAACACCAAGAAGGTCTTGGATTACCTCACCAAGCATCCGAAGGTTACCCGCGTGAGCCATCCGAGCCTCCCGAACCATCCGGACCATAAGCTTTACCAGAAGTACTTCCCGAATGGCGGCGGTTCCATCTTCACCTTCGACATCAAGGGCGGCCAGGAAGAAGCCTTCAAGTTCATCGACAGCCTGAAAATCTTCAGCCTGCTCGCCAACGTCGCCGATGTGAAGAGCCTCGTGATTCACCCGTACACGACGACGCATTCGGAGCTCACTCCGGAAGAACTCGCCGCAGCGGAAATTACGCCGGCAACGATTCGCGTCTCCATCGGTACGGAGCACTACGAAGACATTATTGCCGACCTTGAAAAAGGCTTTGCTGCGATTTAATTGATTGCATTGAGTATCCAGCTCCGATGGCGTTTTCACCATTAGGAAACGACTGTCGGGCTGGATTTTTTTGTACGGAGAATACAATGATAGATTTTGAATATTACAACCCGGCGAAAATTGTCTTTGGCGAACACAGTGAACAGAAACTGAAATCGCTTTTGGCTGCGTACGGCGTAAAGTCGCTCCAGCTCGTGTATAGCGGCGACTTCATCAAGACGCTCGGCATTTACGACGTGATCAAGGCGGCCGTTGCCGAACTCGGAATCAAGTTTTCCGAAAACGGGAACGTGGTGCCGAATCCGTCCATCGACCTGGTGCGCGAACTCGTGAAGCAGGGCAAGGAAAACGGGGTAGACTTCGTCCTTGCTGTCGGTGGCGGAAGTTCCATCGATACGGCTAAGGCGGTGGCGCTCGGCATTCCTTACGAAGGCGACGTCTGGAACTTTTTCGAGAAGGGCGTTTCGCCCAAGGAAGTGCTCCCGATTGGCGTCATCGCGACGACGGCATCGAGCGGCTCCGAAACTTCGAATGCGGCAATCCTTTCGAGCGGTGAATGGAAGCTCGGTTTTGAAGACGATCGCATCATTCCGAAGTTCGCCATCATGAACCCGAAATACACTGTGGGCCTGCCGGCTTACCAGACTTTCGTGGGCATCGCAGACGTGCTTTCGCACTTGTTGGAACGCTATTTCTCGGACGAGAAGTTTTCCGATACTACGGACTACTTGATCGAGGGTGCCATCAGGGCGCTGCTCGTCAATGCCGACAAGCTCATCGCCAACCAGAAAGACGTCAACGCCCGCGGAGAAATCCAGTGGCTCGCCAGTGTCGCTCACGGCGGATTCCTGGATGCAGGGCGCCGCGCCGACTGGGGCTCGCATCGCATCGAACATGAACTTTCTGCCCAGTACAACATCACCCATGGTGAAGGCATGGCGGTTGTGACCATCGCCTGGACAAAGTACATGGCCGAGAAAAAGCCCTGGAGGCTCGCACTCCTCGCAAGCCGCGTGTTCGGAGTGGATTCGTTCAACTACAGCGAAACGGAACGCGCGCTGATCCTTTCGGAAAAGCTTGCGGCGTTCTTCAAGAAGCTGGGGCTCGCGACGACGCTTGCGGAACTCAATATCGATGACAAGGACTTCGACGCGATGGCCGCAAGGGCTACGCGCAACGGCAAGGTCGGGCACTATGTGCCGCTTGACGCTGCGGCAATCAAGGAAATCTTGAAGGTCGCACTTTAAATCTTAACAAAAATGATGCATTAACATCAAAGGAGAGTACAAACAATGGCAAGAGTAAAATTTATTGAATCGGTTGACGAAGCTCAGGGCAAGGCGAAGGAAGCCTACGAAAAGCTCGTTTCTACAGGCAAGATCACCAACATGAAGCGCGCACTGCTGCAGGACTATGCGACGTTCGACGCCTTCATGGGCTGGTACACCAGCTGGGCACGCCTCGTAGAAATTATCGGACAGCGCGCCGCTACCGTCTACGCCCACGCTATCTCTACTACCAACAGCTGCCAGCTCTGCTCGCTGTTCTTCATCAGCGACTTGCGGGCTCTTGGTATCGACCCCAACGGCTTTGAATACGAGAAGAACGAGGAAATCCTCGCCAAGCTTGCAAGGCAGATCGTGAAGGACCCCACCGCCGTTCCGGATTCCTATTTCGAAGAACTGCGCAAGTACTACAACGATTCCGAAATCGTGGCCATCGTAGGCTTTGCCGCCCAGATGATTGCGACGAACAATTTCAACTCCGTCTTGAAAATCGACGTGGACCAGCGCCTGCTTCCCATCGTCGGTGAATTCAAGCCTGCCACCTGGAGAGCGAACATCAAGTAATTTTTGTACTCTCCGTACAAAAGGGACGTCTCTGGAAAAGCGATGTTTTCTGGAGGCGTCTTTTTTTTATGCGGTTTTCCTTATGCGGCGATCAAGCCCAGGAAATACCGGTGGATGCTTGTGTCGGCATTGAGTTCCGGATGGAACGAGAGCGCGATCTGGTTCTTGTATTTCACGGCGACGATTTGCTCGGCGTTTGCGCTGCCGGAATTTCCGTTTGTGCTTGCCGTCCGCGAAAGGACCTCCACGTTATTGCCGACGGATTCGAAGAAGGGCGCCCGGATAAATGTCTGCGGGACCTTCCCGATATGCGCGACTTCGTTTTCGGTGAAGAAACTGCCGAGCTGCCGGCCGTATGCATTGCGGCGGATAATTGCGGGAAGCGTCGCGAAGTGGGCGCGACTTTCGCCTGCAATTTTTTCGGCAAGCAGGATGGCGCCCGCGCATGTGGCGAGTACGGGCAGACCGTTTGCGATTTTTTCTCGCAGGGGTTCGAAAAGCCCGAGATCGCGCAGGAGCTTCCCCTGTACGGTGCTTTCGCCTCCGGGGAGCACTAGCCCGTCAATATCGCGGTCCAAGTCGCGCAACTGGCGGATTTCAAAGACTTCGGCGCCGAGCGATTGCAGGATGCGTTCGTGTTCGATGAACGCTCCCTGCACCGCCAGCACGCCTATTTGCGGTTTGTGATTGTTCATTACTTCCCCCTTTCGGCCATGAGCAGGGCGATTTCCTGTTCGTTGATGCCGACCATGGCTTCGCCCAGATCTTCGGAGAGCTCGGCGATGAGCTTTGCGTCGGTGTAGTTGGTGACGGCCTGCACGATGGCGGCGGCGCGCTTGGCGGGGTTGCCCGACTTGAAGATTCCGGAACCCACGAACACGCCTTCGGCCCCGAGCTGCATCATGAGGGCGGCATCGGCGGGGGTGGCGACACCCCCGGCGGCGAAGTTCACCACGGGCAGTTTCTTGTGGTCGTGAACGTAGCGCACCAGGTCGTACGACACCTGGAGTTCTTTCGCACGGTTGAAGAGTTCATCTTCGCGCAGACTCGAAATGCGGGCGATTTCTTGGTTCATGAGGCGCATGTGGCGTACGGCCTGGACGATGTCGCCCGTGCCCGGCTCGCCTTTGGTGCGAATCATGGATGCGCCTTCTTCGATACGGCGGAGCGCTTCTCCCAAATCTTTCGCGCCGCAGACGAACGGGACTTCGAAATCGCGCTTGTTGATGTGGAAAACGTCATCGGCGGGGGAGAGCACTTCGCTTTCGTCGATGTAGTCGATTTCGATGGCCTGCAATATCTGCGCTTCTGCGAAGTGGCCGATGCGGCACTTTGCCATGACGGGGATGGAAACGGCGTCCTGGATTCCCTTGATCATCTTCGGGTCGCTCATCCTGGAGACTCCTCCGGCGGCTCGGATGTCGGCAGGGATGCGCTCGAGGGCCATGACGGCGGCGGCACCCGCGGCTTCGGCGATTTTGGCCTGCTCGGGGGTGGTCACGTCCATAATCACGCCGCCCTTGAGCATCTGGGCGAGATTCTTGTTGAGTTCGTAACGATTCTGTTCTGACATGTGAAACTCCTTGAAAAAGTGAATTGTTTGTTTTCAAGGCGTAATTTAAAACATTCCTTGGCCTTGCTCAATATTCAGTTTTTTATTATTTTGATAAGGTCAGTTTAATACCAGATTCACAAATACAATAAGGTCAGATGATGTTTACTTACGATATGTCCAAGGCGGGCGCCAACAGCCTATATCATTACCTGTACCAATGCATCAAAAAGGATATCGTAAGCGGTAACATCCTTGCCGAAGAACAGCTCCCTTCCAAAAGGAATCTGGCGCAGAATCTGGGCGTGAGCGTAGTGACCGTGGAAAACGCCTATGCGCAGCTCTTGACGGAAGGCTTTATCTATTCGCTCCCGAAGAAGGGATTTTTTGTGGCCGACATCAGCGCTGCGGCCGATTCTTCCAAACATCAAAAGCGTAAACCGCCGCGAATCCGCAGGCGCCTTGTTGAAAACTTTGAAGAAGCGGAACAGGCCAATCCCAAATACATCGCCGACTTTGCGAGCAACGGGGCCGATATCGAGGCGTTCCCTTTTACCACCTGGGCGAAGATTACCCGCGAGGTCCTTTGCGAAAGGCAGAGGGATTTGCTGAAGGTTTCGCAAGGTGCGGGTACATTGGAATTGCGCTGCGCTATCGCTCGCATGCTCCGGGAATTCAGGAATATCCAGGTGGCGCCAGAACAGATTGTGGTGGGCGCCGGTACGGACTATCTGTACGGTCTGCTGGTCCAGTTGCTCGGCTTTGACAAGTGCTATGGCGTCGAGGATCCGGGCTGGGCCAAGATTTCGAAAATATATGGCCAGTACGGCGTGAAGGTTTGCCATATTCCCATTCAAGGGGGTGATTTTACCGATGCCGTGAAAAAATCCGATGCGGACATTGTCCACATTTCCCCCTCGCACCATTTCCCGACGGGAAAAGTGATGCCTGTCGGAGAACGTTACCGCCTGCTCAGCTGGGCGGCGGAATCTCCGAAGCGCTACATCGTCGAAGACGACTACGACAGCGAACTGCGCATGACCGGTAAACCGATTCCTGCGTTGCAGAATATCGATGTTACCGAGAAGGTCATCTACCTGAATACATTTTCCAAGACGATGACGTCGGCTATCCGAATCGCCTACATGGTGCTCCCGCCGCACCTTGCCGAAAAATTCCGCAACGAGCTTTCATTCTATTCGTGTACGGTCTCGAATCTCGACCAGTACGTGATGGCGAAATTTTTGAATCTCGGGTATTACGAGACGCACATCAATCGCATGCGCAACCTGTATCGCGCCAAACGCGATACGTTGCTGACCGCTATTCGCAAGAGCCGCCTTTCCGATGTCGCGAGGATTTACGAAGAAGATGCGGGTTTACATTTTATTCTGGAAGTCCGCACCAAATGTTCCGACGACGAAGTATGTCGGCGCCTGCGCCAAAAGGGCGTCAACATCAAGGCGCTTTCGGAATACTACTTCGAGGCGGAACCTTCCGTGCACAAGTTCGTCATCAACTATTCTTCTGTAGAAAAGAAGAACATGCAGAAGGCCGTGCAGGCGCTGGTTCAGGGCTGCATTTGACCTAATGTTTTTTATTTACGGTACGGCCGAGAAGGTCGAATGAACGATTCTTCGGGAGAATGGAAGTGCGGGGGCTCTTTTTGCGGATGGCCGTCGTCTCTTGCTTCGTGTAGGTGAAGTAATAATGCGATGTGAATTCGCCTGACTGAATTGTCAGGGTATAGTTGTTTTCGTTTGAGGAGAACTTGATTGTCGAAACCGTGTCTCCCTCGGGTTTTATTTCGTAGCACTGGGTGTCGCTCGAATCACTTATGTACACGGTTTTCGAAAGAATTCCCGATTCCTTGTCGTTTCCTTTGTAGTTTGTATGTACAATAGAATCGTTTGCGAGAAACATTTCGGAATAGTTGGATGTCCCGAAATCAAGAATTTTTGTCATGAGCTGCACGGAGTTGGCCGTGAACTTGAATGAACGCTGTTGCCCCAATGTTCCAAAGCCGTAAAAGTCTTCGAAAATATACGTGGTGTCTGCCGATGAAGAATCCCTCATCAAATATTCATAGCCTGTTTTGGTCAGTTTGCTGGGGTCTTGATTCCAGTAGTATTTGTATTCTGTTGTCGAGTTGTCCAGATAGACGGTCATTCGTGAATTGTCGAGTTTACCGTCGACATAGGAGTATTTTACGGAGCCTTCCGAAACCATGGAAACGGAATCCAGCCGGATTTCGGTATTTGGCTTTAAATACGAATCGGACAGAAATTGGAAAAGGAGATCGGTGCAGGAATTTGCCGATGCATACTGCATTGCCGCTAAAAGGCAGAATAGAATTTTTTTCATGTTCCCTCCATTTTTTTAATTAGTCTAAAACTAGTATTTATTGAGGGGTGTTTGATTGACAAGCCATTTTGCGTGACAGGTGTCATGCGGTTTCGACAAGCACTTTCTTTTTCTGCAAGAATTCGATGCAATCTTCGGCTTTTGCCTTGCGGGAATCGAACAGGAAAATGCGGCCTCCGTTCTCGTCGCCCATTTCCTTCATTTTCATGATGCGCACGTAGCCGAGTTCCTTGCTCGCGACATAGCCCGTGATGTAATTCGGGTCGTCGGAGATGCAGAGTTCCGCAACCATGCCGGGAGCGTTCGCCACTTTTGTCGCGAGAACGATGGCTTCGTTAAAATGGTTTTTGCAGCTGTCGACCGTGCTGGAGTGGAGGGCGTCCATGTAGGTGGCGCGTACGCCGCGCTGTTGGTCGGGTTCCAGGCGCGTCCCTGTTGCGATATCGTAAAGCATGGCGCCGCGCATGGGAAATGTGGCCTGCAGAAGTTCGGGAAGTTTTTCGCGAATGCCGGCGGCTGCTTCGCCAACGAGTTCAAAAGCCTTGTCGAGCCCTTGTTGCCAAGTGTCTACGTCGATGCGGGTGACGGGCAGCGCCTTCAGAATCTGGATGTCTTTTTCGCAAACTTTTTCAATCTTGATATTGATGAAGTCCGGATCGCCCTTGGAATGGGTGAGGGCGCGGTGGGCCATTGCCGAACAGACTGCTTCGACGGCGTCGCGGCTTACGATGCGTTCCGCACCGGAAATGTGCTGTTCGTGTTTCTGGTCGCCTTCGCCCACTTGCTGCGAGGCGCGCATTTTCAAACTGTAATAATCCATAGCACTACTCGTGAAATTCGTCTTCGCCTTCTACGACCGGGGCGGGCTCGCATTCGCCAATGCGCTTGATGGCTTCGCAGATGCGGTCGATTTCGGCGTCGGTGGTGATGAGTGGGGGCATGGTGTAAACGTAATTGCAGAAGGGGCGCAGCCAAACGCCGGTGTCCTTGATGACTTTCAGGATGTCGTCAGCAGAAGGCTTTGCCTTGAGTTCCAATACGCCGATGGCTCCGAGAACGCGCACGTCGGCGGCGTTTTCGAGACTGCGGAGCGGTTCGAGGTTCGCACGGAGTCTGCTTTCGATGCGCTTGACGTTTTCGGCGTAGTTGCGGCTCTTGAACAGATCGAGCGAGGCGATGCCTGCCGCGCATGCAAGCGGGTTCGCCATGTAGGTAGGGCCGTGCATGAATGCGGGAATCTTGCTGTTCGTGATGGTTTCTGCGACCTTGTCAGAGGCGACGCAGGCGGCCATGGTGATGCTTCCGCCGGTAAGCGCCTTGCCGATGCACATGATGTCGGGCTTGATGTAATCGGCGTTTGCGTCGGCGGTATGCATCATTGCGAATCGCGGGCCCGTGCGGAAAAATCCCGAGGCGATTTCGTCCAGAATCAGCAAGATGCCTTTTTCGTCGCAAAGCTTGCGGAGGCGTTTTAAGTAGCCTGCATTGTAAAGCCACATTCCGTTTCCACCCTGAAAGACGGGCTCGCAAATGACGGCTGCAATTTCGTTTTCGTGTTCTTCGACGACGCGCTCCATGGATGTGAAATCGCTATCGTCCCAAGGGCAGTCAAAGCGGCAATTCGGGCGCTCGGCGAAATAATGCTGCGGCATGATTCCGCGGAAAAGCACATGCATTCCGTCGGGATCGCTTAAGGCCATCGCGCCTGCGGTGTCGCCGTGGTAGCCGCCCTTCAAGGCGACCAACTTACAGCGTTCCGGGCGGCCCAGCGAATGCTGGTACTGCACCGCCATCTTGGCGGCGCATTCCACGGCGATGCTTCCCGAGTCCGCGAAGAAAATCTTGTTCAGGCCTTCTGGCAAAAATTCTACAAGGCGTTCGCCGAGTTCGATGGCGGGCTCGTGCGTGAATCCGCCGAACATCACGTGACACATCTTTTCGCTCTGCTTCTGAATCGCTTCGACGATTTCGGGAGCGTTGTGCCCGTGAGCCATGCACCACCAGCTGGATACGGCATCGATGAGTTTTAGGCCGTCGGCGGTCTCGATTGTCGTTCCGTGCGCAGACTTTGCGAGGAAACGAGCGGGAGTATTCTTGAGTGCGGCATAAGGGTGCCACAAATGTTCGCTATCGAACGCAATCTTTTTTGAAAAACTTTCGCTAGAGAAATTCATACGGCGCCAAATTTAGAAAATTTCGCTAACGCCCAAGTCGTTTGCGCCTTCGCTCAATTTTGCGAGTATGGAAAGCCCGGTCAAATCCTGCATCATCTTGATGTTGTCATCTTCCATTTCGAAATTTCCGCTCATGCCGTAGCGATTCACGATAATCCCGCGAACTTCGAGGCCGTGGGCTCTTGCGTATTCGACTGTGAGAACGCAGGCGTTGATGGAGCCGAGGGCTGCCGTAGTTACCACGAGGAGCGGCAAGTTGAGCGTCTTGATGATATCGACGAGGAAGATTTTTTGCGGCGCGGCCGACTCTTTGTTGTCATAACGTATCGGGCAAATGATTCCACCGGAGCCTTCTGCAAAAACGAACTTGTGACGTGCGCAGGCCGCTTTAAAATCTTCGCGGACTTTTGAAAGTTCTACGGGGTTGCCTTCTTTGCGGGCGGCCAGATGCGGTGACACCGCTTCTTTATATACGTAACTCACCAGCTGTTCCTGGGAATCGGGAAGGTTTGCGACGTGCTTTACGTAATCGGCATCGCCGGCAATCCACTTGCCGTCACGCAGTTCGGCTCCGCTCAAGGCAGCCTTGTAGTAACCTGCGTCAATTCCCAAATCGCGCCACTTTTTTACGAGGAGGGCAGTGACGAAAGTTTTTCCGACATCGGTTCCCGTGGCTGTTACGAAATATCCTTTTGGTTTAGAATTTGTCATGCAGTCTGTCATGCCCGCGCAGGCGGGCATCTCCTTTTCTACTAAAATTTTATTGCCTCAGCGATGTTTTTCGCAGCGAGCCTAAGTTCTTCATACGTATGCGTGGCCATTAGGCTTGCGCGGAGTCGGGCGCTCCCCTTGGCGACAGTCGGGTAGCGGATTGCCGGAATCAAAATTCCATGTTCCTGGAGCGTCGCAGAAATCCGCATCGCTTTGGCCTCGTCGCCGATAACGATGGGGACAATCGCGGAAGGCGATGTGGCGACATTCAAACCTTCGCGCCGCAGGCTTTCGCAGAAGAAATCTACATTGCCGCGAAGCTGTTGAACCCTTTCGGGATTTGCTTCGATAAATTTCAGGTTGTTCAAGGCGGCAGCCGCAACTGCGGGGGCCATTGCCGTGGTGAATATGAAACTGCGGGATTTGTTTCTCAAAAAGTCAATCAGTTTCTGCTTGCCCGCCACGAAACCGCCTTCGGTGGCGACAGCCTTGCTCAAAGTGCCGACAGTGACATCGGCGTGTTCGCAATCATAGTGCTCTGCCAAACCGCGACCCGTTTTGCCAAGAACTCCCGTGGCATGCGCTTCGTCAATCATCAGCAAAACTTCGTGAGCCTTTGCAATTCTCAGGAGCTCCGGCAAATTCGCCAGGTCGCCGTCCATGCTGAATACGGCATCCGTCACGATCATCCCGCGGAATTCTGCCGCGGTTTTTCCCTGTGAAATTGCGGCCTGCTCATAGGCAGCCTTCGCTTCCAAAATGACGCGTTCCAAATCGGCCATGTCATTGTGTTTGTAAACAAAGCATTTGGCGCGCGATAAACGGATCCCGTCGATAATGCTTGCGTGGTTCAATTCGTCGCTAAAAATGTAGTCGCCTTTTCCGCAAAGCGCAGAAATCGTCCCGACATTTGCCATGTAGCCCGTGTTGAACGTAATGGCGGCCTCTTCGCCCTTGAACCGTGCGATTTCTTTTTCCAACTCCATGTGTGGAGTCTTGTTGCCCGTGGTGAGCCGCGCGCCGCCGCTTCCTGTACCCCATTTGAGTACGGCATCGGCCATGGCCTGCTTGAGTTCGGGAACATCCGCCAAATCCAGGTAAGAATTGGACGCGAGTAAAATCTGTTCGCTTGAAATCCCGTTCTCGCCGCGGAGCATTATGTGCGCAGCTTCCGGAGATTCCATCAGGCGCATGGTGCGGTAAGTGTGGCTTTCGCGCATCTGTGCGAGTGCCGCATCTGTAAATTTCTCAATGAGATTATTCATTGTCGAATTCGTGCTGATATTTTACGCCGCGATAAAATAGCTTTTTATTCCATCCATCATATTTTTGGAGCGTGCGGGTCCTGTTAACTTGGACCCGCGTTCCGTTTTTTTTACTCATACCTCCTCAGACTACATCTCTTTTCCCTTTAACATGGCAATGGCGCTGGAGGGCGTTGATGTATTCCTTGGCGTAGCGGGACGGGGTCACGCCTTTTCGCGTGACATAGCCGATGGTCATCTTGTCGATTACGAAAAGCGGCTTCGCGATAATTTCCTTGCCGTTCAGTTTGTGGCTGATGACGCCCGAACAGATGGTGTAGCCGTCGAGGCCGATCAGCAAATTGAAAAGCGTGGCGCGGTCGCGGACCTTGATGTTTCGCGGGCAGTCGAAGTCGATGGCGGTGAGCGGCTCTTCGGCAAAGTAGAAGGAGTTGAAGTTTCCCTGTTCGTAGGTCAGGTACGGGAAGGGCTTCAGGTCCGCCAAGGTAATGCGTTCTTTTTTGGCGAGCGGGTTCTTGGACGACATGAACACGTGAAGCGGCGTGGTGAATAGCGGTTCGAATTCCAGATTGTTTTTCCGGATCATGTTACGGATGACCTTTTCGTTTTTTCCGCTCAGGTAGAGAACGCCGATTTCGCTTTTCATCTTGGTGACGTCTTCGATAATCTCGTTTGTCTGCGTTTCGCGGAGCGTGAAGTCGTAGCTCGGGCCGCCGAATTTGCGGATGACATCGACGAATGCGTTCACGGCGAAAGAATAGTGCTGACAGCTGACAGAGAAAATCGTATTTCCGCTCTCGCCGCCCTTGTAGTGGTCTTCGAGAAGTGCGGCCTGTTCCAGCACCTGGCGCGCGTACGAAAGGAATTCATCGCCTTCGTTCGTGATGGTGACGCCCTTGTTGCTGCGGTTGAAAATTGTCACGCCCATTTCTTCTTCGAGCTCGTGGATTGCCGCTGTCAGGCTCGGTTGTGAAATGAAGACGCGCTTGGACGCCTCCGTGATATTCAGTGTGTCGGCTACCGCTACTGCGTATTTCAGTTGTTGTAATGTCATAGTGCTTTTTTATTGCTGGTTATTCACCATAGATTAAATCTATGGCGATGTGCTAAAAAATAGTATTTTACCTATTCCAAAAAAGAAGATATATTTGCCGACGAACAAAATAACATACGAAAAAGGTAGGTAGAAACAATATGACAACGAAAAAAACATCTGTAATTGGTTTTCCGCGTATCGGCAAGGCTCGTGAACTCAAGTTTGCAAGTGAAAAGTTCTTTAAGGGTGAAATTTCTGAGGCTGAACTGCAGAAGACTGCGGCCGAGATTCGCCTGTACGGCTGGAACAAGCAGAAGCAAGCCGGAATTTCTTTTATCCCGTCCAACGACTTCTCGTTCTACGATAACGTTCTCGATACTGCGTTCCTGCTTGGGGCCGTTCCCGCGCGTTACAAGGAACTCGGGCTTTCTGAACTTGAGACCTATTTTGCCGCTGCGCACGGCTATCAGGGCGAAAAGGGCGATGTCAAGGCCCTCCCGATGAAGAAATGGTTCAACACGAACTATCACTACATTGTTCCCGAACTGGACGATTCTACCGAACTTGCTGTCGCAGGCGACGTGAAGCCCCTTCGGGAATACAACGAGGCGAAGGCTGCCGGGGTTCATACAGTTCCTAGCCTCGTTGGTCCCTATACCTTCCTGAAGCTTGCCCGCTACAACGGCAAGAAGAATGCGTCTGCTTTTGCCGCTTCTGCGGTGAACGCTTACCTGAAGCTGGTTGAACAGCTGTCGTCTGCCGGTGCCGAATGGATCGCCTTTGCCGAACCCGCCCTCGTCTTCGACGTGAGCGAAGAGGAAAAGCAGCTCTTCAAGTCCATCTACGCATCCTTGCTGGAACAGGTGCATGCGAAGGCCTCGGCCAAGGTTCTCTTGCAGACTTACTTCGGCGATATCCGCGATGTCTATGCCGATGTGGTTGCGCTTGGTTTCGATGGTATCGGCCTCGACTTCGTGGAAGGCCTCAAGTCTCTTGAACTGCTCCGTACGGGCTTCCCGAAGGATGCGCTCCTGTTTGCGGGCGTCGTGAACGGCAAGAACATCTGGCGTGCCGATTACGAAAAGAAGAATCTCCTCCTCGCCGAAATCGAGAAGGTTGTTGATGCGTCCC
Source organism: Fibrobacter sp. (assembly GCF_017551775.1). Taxonomy (NCBI): domain Bacteria; kingdom Pseudomonadati; phylum Fibrobacterota; class Fibrobacteria; order Fibrobacterales; family Fibrobacteraceae; genus Fibrobacter; species Fibrobacter sp. Next base: position 23,174 of record NZ_JAFZKX010000046.1, read on the forward strand.
GCGTGGTCGTGGGTACTTCGTGCTCGCTGTTGCATGTGCCCTACACGGTCGCTGCCGAACAGAAGCTCCCCGCGGACACCCTGAAGCATTTCGCTTTCGCCGAAGAAAAACTCGAGGAACTTTCCGACATTGCGACGGAAAATTCTGACGCCCTCGAAAAGAACAGGGCCCTCTTCACCGTCACGCGCGTGCAGTCTACCGCCTCGGTGCAGTCCGCGCTTGCCGCCCTGAACGATGCCGACTTCGTGCGTAGCCCGTCTCGCGCCGACCGCAAGAAGGTGCAGGTAGAAAAGTTTAATCTTCCGGCGTTCCCCACGACGACCATCGGATCGTTCCCGCAGACTGCGGAAGTCCGTGCGAATCGCGCCGCCTTCAAGAAGGGCGAGATTACCCGCGAACAGTACGTGGCGTTCAACCAGAAGAAGATTGCGGAATGCATCGCCCTCCAGGAAAGCATCGGCCTCGACGTGATCGTGCACGGCGAATTCGAACGCAACGACATGGTGGAATATTTCGGTACGCAGATTGACGGCTTCATCTTCACGCAGAACGCCTGGGTGCAGAGCTACGGTACGCGCTGCGTCAAGCCGCCTGTAGTTTGGGGCGATATCCACCGCAGCAAGCCCATCACCGTCGAATGGTCCGTATTCGCACAGAAGCAGACGAACAAGCCTGTGAAGGGCATGCTTACCGGCCCGGTGACGATTCTCAACTGGTCGTTCCCGCGCGAAGATATTTCGCTCAAGGCGCAGGCCCAGCAGATTGGCCTTGCCATCCGCGACGAAGTTTTGGACCTCGAGAAGAACGGCATCAAGGTCATCCAGATTGACGAGGCCGCCCTCCGCGAAAAGCTGCCGCTGCGCAAGAGCGACTGGCACAAGGAATACCTCGACTGGGCCATTCCGGCGTTCCGTCTGGTGCATGCGAAGGTCAAGCCCGAAACGCAGATCCACACGCACATGTGCTACAGCGAATTCAACGACATTGTCCGCGATATCGACGCCATGGATGCCGACGTCATCACGTTCGAGGCGAGCCGTTCCGACCTCAAACTGCTCGACGCGCTCAACGAGGCGCATTTCGAGACGCAGGTGGGCCCGGGCGTGTACGACATCCACTCGCCGCGCGTGCCTTCCGTGGACGAAATCGTCAATACGATTCACAAGATTATAGACAAGGTTCCCCAGGCCAACGTGTGGGTGAACCCCGATTGCGGCCTCAAGACCCGTGGAGAGACGGAAACGACCGCAAGTCTCAAGAATCTCGTTGCTGCGGCAAAGCAGCTGCGCGCCGAGATTTAACGTAGAAGTTCCATATACACCTCACAGTCCCGCAGGCACCCCTTGCGGGACTTTCGCGTGTTAGTGGTTGAAATTGCCGTTTTTGGGCGATTTAATAGGCTTTTCCTATACACCAGTTATAGATAAAAACTATCGGTAAGAAAAATGTAAGCAAAATTCCTGGGTTTTCTGGCATTTCCCTATTGAAAAGGTAGGGAAATGATTCTACTTTACACCCTGTCGGACGGAACGTCCAGAAGAGTTAAACAACGATTTCCAATGGATCCTATCGGCCTTCGGCCTCCAGGATGACAGCGGGGATGACAAGCAAAAAAGGAATTTCACAAATGACAACTCAGAACAAGCTCCACTTCGAAACCCTCCAGCTCCATGTTGGCCAGGAACAGGCAGACCCCTCGACCGATTCTCGCGCGGTACCTATTTACCAGACCACCTCTTATGTTTTCCATAGCGCCCAGCACGCTTCTGACCGTTTCCACCTGAAAGACGCTGGCAATATTTATGGCCGCCTCACCAACACGACGCAGGATGTCTTTGAAAAACGCATTGCCGCCCTTGAAGGTGGTATCGCGGCCCTCGCAGTCGCATCCGGTGCAGCCGCCATCACTTATGCTATCACGGCGCTCGCCCGCAAGGGTGACCACGTGATTGCCCAGCGTTCTATCTACGGTGGCACTTACAACCTGCTGGAACACACTCTTAGCAAGTTCGGTATCGAGACGACTTTCGTTGACATTCATAACTTGAAGGAAGTGGAAGGCGCCATCAAGGACAACACGAAGCTCGTCTTCATTGAAACTCTCGGCAACCCGAATTCCGATATCCCGGACATCGATGCCGTTTCTGAACTCGCTCACAAGCACAAGATTCCGGTCGTTATCGACAACACCTTCGGTACCCCGTACCTGATTCGCCCGCTCGAACACGGCGCCGACATCGTGGTGCATTCCGCTACCAAGTTCATCGGCGGTCACGGTACGACCCTCGGCGGCATCATCGTGGACGGCGGCAAGTTCGACTGGGCTGCAAGCGGCAAGTTCCCGCAGTTCACCGAAACGAACCCGAGCTACGGCGTGCCTTTCACGGCAGCGGCCGGCGCAGCAGCCTTTATCGTCTATATCCGCGCTATCCTCTTGCGCGACGAAGGTGCAGCGATTTCCCCGTTCAACGCCTTCCTCCTGCTCCAGGGCACCGAAACGCTTTCGTTGCGCCTCGATCGCCATGTGGAAAACACCAAGAAGGTTCTCGAGTTCCTCTCGAAGCACCCGAAGGTCGCGAAGGTCAACCACCCGAGCTTTGCGGACCATCCGCAGCACGCGCTGTACCAGAAGTACTTCCCGAACGGTGCCGGTTCCATCTTCACGTTCGACGTGAAGGGCGGCCAGGAAGAAGCCTTCAAGTTCATCGACAGCCTCAAGATTTTCAGCTTGCTCGCTAACGTGGCCGACGTGAAGAGCCTGGTGGTTCACCCCTACACGACGACCCACTCGGAACTCACTCCGGAAGAACTCGCTGCCGCGGGCATCAGTCCGGCGACGATCCGCCTCTCCATCGGCACGGAACACTACGAAGATATCATCAACGACCTCGACCAGGCACTTAACGCTATTTAAAAAACTGAACTTTAACAAACAAAACGGTGATTCCGGCACAAGGCCGGAATGACAATCAAAAAAAGGAATTTCAAAATGTCTAAAATCTATACCTCTGCCGACCAGCTCATTGGTCACACCCCGCT